>NZ_JALAHI010000045.1 GCF_022711995.1 Enterococcus sp. | reverse complement strand
TCCAAGGAGGATTATGAGGGATAAATAAATCTTTGGATATATTTTTTTTGCAATCGTTTACACTTTGATGTATTAAGGGTATATTTTGGTTGTCGATATGACGTCATAATGACTTGCGGATTTAACATAGAAAGGGGAATTATTATGAAAAAGGAAATGCTGGCCAATCAGATTTTAGAGTATCTAGGCGGAGCAGAAAATATTGAATCAATCACACATTGTGCAACAAGGTTACGCCCAAGTCTGAAGAAACGTGATTTAGTACAAAGTGAGAAAATCGAATCATTGGATGGGGTCACTGGGGTAGTCAATAAAGATTCGGGATATCAAATAATCATTGGTACAAATGTTGGAGAAGTTTATGACGACTTCCTAAAAGTATTGAATAGAGAAAAAAGTGAAGGGACTATCGAAACCACTTCTAAAGACCAAACAAAGAAAAGCCTGCTAAATGAGTTTGTTCAACTTGTTGTGAGTATTTTTTCGCCCTTATTGCCTTTATTAGCTGGAGCTGGTCTTCTTCGAGGTTTTACGATTCTTGCAAATGAAGTGGGGCTTTTATCTACAGATAGCTCAACGAATCTCATGCTGACACTGGCGGCAACATCTGTTTTCTATTTCCTGCCGTTATTAGTTTCGGTAACTGCAGCAAATCGATTCAAAACGAGTCCCTATATTGCCATAGCTGTCGCTGGCGCTTTGATCATGCCAGATTTTATTAATCTAATTCAAGGGGATGGCGGCAATACGATTTCGTTCTTTGGCCTGCCGATTCCAGTCTTTAACTACACATCACAGATTCTACCGGCGATTTTTACAACATGGGTACAATCGAAAATGGAACATTTTATGAAAAAACGTATTCCCAACAGTTTGCATATGATTTTAATACCAACGGTTCTCTTATTTGTTTTAGTACCGGTAACTGCGGGGATTTTTGGTCCTTTAGGCAACTATATTAGTATTGGTATTGCTGGAGTTGTCAATTATTTAGCGGGAATCAATCAAATCATTACTGGTGCAATTACTGGTGGATTTTGGAATATCTTGATTATGTTTGGTGTTCACTGGGCGCCCAATACGATGGTTATCATTCCTGAGATCGCTAATACCGGCCACTCGGCATTCATCGCCTATGGAGCAACAGCAAATTTTGGGATGGCAGGAGCAGCATTTGCAGTTTTCTTACGCTCAAAAAATACTAAATTGAGAAACTTCTCTTTAACTGCTATCACTTCTGTCTTTTTATCCGGGATCGTAGAACCTGCTATTTATGGTCTAGGAGTTAAATTTAAAACACCATTGATTGCTGGCTGTCTTGGCGCTGCAATGGGTGGCGCTTTTATGGGCGCATTTGATGTTATTGGTAATGCCTTTGTATTTGGAGGATTAACAACGATCCCAGCTTTTGCAGGTCCTACACTATGGGCATACATTGTTGGATTAGTCATCGCATTTTTAGGAGGACTGGTCTTAACGATTCTTCTAGGTATCAAAGATCCAGAAGCTGAGATGAAATAAAGAATAAATGAATGGAGAGAGAGTATATGAGTTTACAATTGAAAATTCAAGGTACATTGGGAGCGGCAGCTATTGCAGATGCTATGGGAGCTGCAACAGAAAATCTTACTTTTGACCAAATTAGAACAAAATTTCATGGGAAAGTCTCCACCTTTTTGAAACCGGATGAAGGGGCTTTTGCATTAGGAAATGAAGCTGGACAAGTTACGGATGATTTCTCGCAGATCTATACGTTATCTCATAGTATTATAGAAAATAGGGGAGTCATTGATTCTGAAATCGTGAAGGTAGCCATTCTAAAATGGTCAGAAAATGCATGGTATTTCGATCGATTTGCCGGTCCAACTACACGAAGTGCGATTGCGATGTATAAGAATCCTGACCAAAAAATGGCGCCATTACCAGGTGCTATGGCTGTGGATTATGCTTCAAAAGCTACGAACGGGGCGGCAATGAAAATTGCTCCCGCTGGGATTTTAAATCCAGGAGATGTGGAAAAAGCGATCCAAGCAGCTATGATTATAACTCAAGTGACACATGATAACGCACTCGCTATTTCTGGCGCAGCAGCTGTTGCTGCAGCCGTTTCTGCCTCGTTATGTGACTATGCAACTGTAGATCAATTGTTAGCAATAGGATTGTACGGTGCCATCCGAGGAGAAGAATTGGGCAAAATTTATTCCCGAGAAGTTGGCGGACCAAGCGTTGTTGAACGTATTAAACTAGCGTATACTATAGCTAATGAAGTTGGTACTCATGAAGAAAAACTGAAACGATTGGCACAAATCATCGGTAGCGGACTTCACATCTCGGAAGCAGTTCCATGTGCATTTGGAATTATTGCCCTAAACAAGCAAGATCCTTTTCATGCGATTATCGATGCCGTGAATGTTGGATATGACACGGATACGATTGCAACAATTGTAGGATCTATAGTTGGGGCATTGATTGATCAAGAGGATGCTCGCTTTGCACCACTGTTTCGAGATGTTCAAACAGCCAATAACTATGATTTAATTAGTTTGGCTGAATCTCTAGCAAATGTGGTGAATGAAAATGACGAGTCAAAAGGTAAAATATCTCTCGATTTATGAAGAGCTGAAAAAAGAAATCAATGAAGGCAAATATCCTGTGGGGGAACCATTTCTGACTGAACCTGAACTCCAAGAAAAATATGGAGTGAGTCGTATTACAGTTCGTCATGCGTTACAGCTTTTAGTAGATGAAGGGTTTATCAAAAGAATTCACGGTGTAGGGACAATCGTCCTTAGTACAAAAGAATTACTGCAATTGCAAACCCTTCTAAGTTTTTCGGAAGAAAACAAATTGCAATCCAATCATTCGGAACTCATTTCTTTAAACACATCTTTGGAAGCCAACGAGGTACTATGTAGTAAGTTAGACTTACCAAAAGGAGCAGAGGTTAGTAAACATGAACGTCTTCGCTACGTGGATGATCAATGTATTGGGTTTCAACGAGTATACTGTCCTTCCTACATTGAGTTAAAAGAAAAAGACCTTTCGGATAAACAGGCGTCTCTCTACCAGATTATGCGCAGTCAGGGGTTTGTAGTAACGACCGCACAAGAAACGATCGAATCAGTCGTGTCTGATGAAGAACTTTCTCGTTTGTTAAAGATTGACATGAATACACCACTTTTATACGTGGAACGTTTAACAAAAGATCACAAGAATCGCTTAGTTGAATATGCTGAAATTTATTATCGCGGCGATCGCTATCGGTATCATGTTCAATTGAAAGTACCCTAAAAATATAAAATTGAGACGGTAGCATAACTAAGAGGCTAGGACAGAAGTGTTAAACTCCAAGAAATAAGGAGAAATACACGGAAAATATTTTTCAAATTTTGGGTTATTTTGACTTATTTCTCGGCGTTGCTTCTGCTCCTGTCGTTTAAATAGGTTTAGAGCGTGGAACAAAAGTGATTCTTCCTTTTGGCCCACGCTCTTCCTGTTTGTCTCAATCGACGAGAGAAAATTTTTTTGAAGCAGTCTGTGCTGGGCATCCCCGAACATATATTAACTAGTCTTCCTTAGGGGCTGTTAAAAGGGAGAGCCGCACCTTTTTTACAGCAATCAAAGAAAACGAAAAAAAAAATTTGACTTTTTTTCCGTTTGCGTATAAAGTAATAAACAACTTAATGAAACAGACATCGAAAAGAAGAGTAGCAAGGTTTCTTCGTTTTAAGAGAGTCTCTGGCTGGTGAGAAGAGACAACAAGGACTTGTGAACCACATCTTGGAGTCGTTTTTCTGAATCGAGTAGGAAAGACCGGGAGTGCCCGTTACAGCAGCAGTCATTGTTTGATGACTTTCTGAGATCAGTTGCTGTGAAGCACTGATAAACAAAGGTGGAACCGCGTTGATAACGTCCTTTAGCTGTAATGGCTAAAGGACTTTTTTTATTTAATCGCGGTACTAGCGAATCCATCAACGGACTGCATGAGGTTTTTTCTGTGAAGGGAAAACAAATTGAGGTGGAACCACGTATCAAACGTCCTCTGGCATTAGGCCGGAGGGCGTTTTTTTTTGGAACGATGTTCATTAGCAAGTGGAAACAGGGCAAGATGGCGTTTGATTGCTCGAAAGTCAAGCAAGCTATCATTGCCGCAAAATCAAGGAGGTAAAAAGAAATGATCGATTATTTAGTAAGTGTGATGCCGCAACTTCTTTCTGGGGCAGGAATCACAATCAAATTGTTTGGGTTAACCTTAATAGGATCGATTCCATTAGGGATCCTCTTCGCTTTTATTCTCGCTAGTCGCTTGCGGATCTTGAAAGCAATCGTGCAAGTGTATGTCTGGCTGATGCGAGGTACCCCTTTGCTGCTGCAGCTGATCTTTGTGTTTTATGGTCTGCCGATCTTAAACATTGTCTTTGATCGGTTTGAAGCGGCGTTGATTGCCTTTATCATCAACTATGCTGCTTATTTCGCAGAAATATTTCGTGGAGGGATCCAATCGATTCCGGCAGGGCAATACGAAGCGGCAAAAGTTCTACGCCTTTCACCATTACAGACGATTCGTAAGATCATTATTCCGCAAGTGGTCAAGATCACCCTTCCTTCCGTTGGAAACGAAGTGATCAATTTGGTTAAAGACACCTCGCTTGTTTATATTTTAGGTTTATCAGATGTCATGCGAATCGGTAAAATCGCGATGGAGCGGGATAGTACATTGGTACCATTACTTGGCGTTGCGCTGATTTATTTACTGATGACCGGTATTTTTACACTGATTTTGAAACAGTTAGAAACGAAACTCGATTATTACCGTTAGGGGGCATAGAAAGATGTTAGAACTGAAACAAGTATCAAAAGCATTTGGCGATAAACAGGTCATTGATCGCTTAGACCTGACGATTGAAGAAGGCAGTATCTTAGCGGTAGTCGGACCTTCTGGGGGCGGCAAAACAACCTTGCTGCGGACATTGGCAGGGCTTGAGACCATCGATTCCGGTACATTTTTATTAGATGGACAACCTTTTGATCCAACGGATACAAAAGAACAAGAACAAGTCGTCGGTGTCGTTTTTCAAGACTTTCAACTATTTCCGCATTTGTCGGTATTCGATAACATCACACTGGCACCAAAAATGGTATTGAAACAAGACAAGACGAGCTATACCGAAAAAGCCGTTGTCTTAGCAAGGCAATTGGGATTATCTGAACTGTTAACGCAATATCCTTATCAGCTTTCCGGTGGGCAACGCCAACGAGTGGCGATTGCACGGGCGATGGCGATGAATCCGAAAGTATTGGCCTATGACGAACCAACCAGTGCATTGGACCCAGGGCTGCGCCAGCAAGTCGAAAAACTGATCTTAGATTTGAAAAAAGAGGGCGTTACTCAGATCGTGGTTACCCATGATCTGGTTTTTGCAAAAAATATTGCCGATCAATTGTTAGAAGTTGAAGGGAACTAAGGAGGAAGAAAGATGAAAAAATTTGGATTGACGTTGTTAGTCGGAGCCAGCTTATTGCTTTTTGCCGCATGTGGCAATAATAGTGAAAAAGCAGAAAGTGCTGCAGATAAAAAGGAAGTCATCGTTGGGTTGGACGATACCTTTGTTCCAATGGGCTTTCAGGATGATCAAGGGGAAATCGTTGGTTTCGATGTCGACTTGGCTAAAGCCGTTTTTGATTTAACTGGAACAAAGGTCAAATTTCAGGCAATAGATTGGTCCATGAAAGAAACGGAATTGGACAATGGCACGATCGATATGATTTGGAATGGCTATACAAAAACTGAAGCTCGGGAAAAGAAAGTGCTGTTTAGCGATACGTATATGGAAAACAAACAGGTTTTAGTGACTGCAAAAGACAGCAATATCACTTCCTTTGATGCCATGAAAGGCAAGGTATTAGGGGCGCAAGAAGGATCTTCTGGGTATGATACGTTTAACAATCAGCCGGAAGTATTGAAAGATATTGTCGCCGATAACGAAGCGACTTTGTACGCTAGCTTCAATGAAGCGTTTATCGACTTAGAAAATGGCCGCATCGATGGTCTTTTGATTGATCGGGTTTATGCAGAGTATTATTTGACTCAGACGAAAAAAGCTGATGCTTTCAATGTTATCGAAAGTCCTTTTAAATCCGAAAACTTTGCTGTAGGAGTCCGGAAAGATGATCAAGCATTGGCAGATAAAATCAATGATGGATTGAAGAAACTGCAAGAAAATGGCAAATTTGCGGAGATTTCTGAAAAATGGTTTGGAGAAGACGTTTCTCCAAAGTAATAAAAAAAAGATTGACTGCGACATAAGTCCTAACAAAAACGATCACAGCTGTCTGGCATCTGGGTGTTCACCAAGAGGTGCGAGGCAGCTATGCTAAAGAGGAGTTTAAGAAGTAAGACCTCCTTTAGATCGCCTTTTGTTTTAGACGGATGGCGCAGTCTTTTTTTGTTGTGAGGCTCTTTTTTTTCGCAGCAATAAACTTTCTGGCAGGAAAACTTTTGTTCGCCTTCTTTTTTCGTTATAATAGGTAGAGACGAAAAGAGGGATAAGAATGGCGCAAAAGAAACGCGCGAAGAAACGCAAAACAAAAAAACAACAAAAACAACAAGAAAAACTGATTCTAGTCGGTATTGGCTTGCTTTTTATCTTGTTTTCGATTTTTGGCTTTTTCCACTTAGGCTTTTTAGGAACACTGATCGCCAATGGGTTTCGCATCATCGGAGGCAACACCTACCAAGTGCTTTGTCTGGCATTGGCTGTCTATGGCGGCTGGTTAGCGATCAAGACTACGGAAGCACGCTTTCAGAGTTTTCGACGAGTGAGTGGCTGTCTGTTGATTTATTTGGGAATCTTAGTGATTCTCCATGCCCATCTATTCAACAATGTCATGAGCGAATCACCAAATGTCTTGCAAACGACTTGGACTACACTACTGGATGATATCCGCCGTAGTCAAGTAACCCAAAATGTTGGGGGAGGAATGGTAGGGGCGCTCGTCTATCGTGGAACCTATTTTCTCGTATCTCAGATTGGTAGTTATATTTTAGCTGTATTGATGATTATGATCGGTGGCTTTTTATTTAGTAAGATGAGCAGCCATGAATTGCTTGAACATTTGCAGCATGCGGGTGAAAAGATCCAACAAGTATTAGAGGGATCTCCTGAAAAACAAGCGGCTCGTGAAGAACGAAAGGCGCAAAAAGCCGCTGACAAGGCAGCAAAAAAAGAAGCGGAACGTTTAGCGGTTTTAGAGGAGATCAAAGAAAAAAATCAAGTCCGTCCTAGAACAGACGAAGAACGGGCAGTACAAGCGGAACCAGACTTCCCAGAAATTGAACCGGAGCAGTTAAGCTTCGTGCCCATTGACCATTTTCAAGAACTACCCAAAGCAACTCCGGCAGCACCTGCTACTCATGAGAAAAAAGAACCTGTTGAGGAAGCGGAGGATGATGGGGAAGTATTGGAATTTGAAATTTCTGAAGAGGCCGAAAACCGTGATTATGAGTTGCCTTCTGCTGAATTGTTGGACTCGATCCCTGCAACGGATCAAAGCAGCGAGTACAAAAAAATCGAACAAAATATTGGTGTCTTAGAGAAAACCTTCCAAAGTTTTGGTGTCGATGCCAAAGTCGTGAAGGCAAGTTTAGGACCTGCGGTAACGAAATTTGAAGTGCAGCCTGCAGTCGGGGTCAAAGTCAGCAAAATCGTTGGTTTGACAGATGATATTGCCCTAGCGCTAGCGGCTAAAGATGTGCGGATGGAAGCACCGATCCCAGGGAAATCATTGATTGGGATTGAAGTGCCTAACAGTGCGGTCAGCATGGTCTCCTTCCGAGAAGTGATCGAAGCACAACCGGATCATCCTGATAAGTTATTAGAAGTTCCTTTGGGGAGAGATATTTCGGGTCGTGTCCAAACAGCTGATCTAACGAAAATGCCCCATTTACTGATTGCCGGATCTACAGGGAGTGGGAAATCCGTCGCCATCAATGGGATCATCACAAGTATTTTGATGCGGGCAAAACCCCACGAAGTCAAATTGATGATGATCGATCCGAAAATGGTTGAATTGAATGTCTATAATGGCATTCCGCATTTATTGACTCCGGTAGTGACGAACCCTCGAAAAGCAGCCCAAGCGTTGCAAAAAGTCGTTAAAGAGATGGAAGAGCGGTATGAGAAGTTCGCTGCGACAGGGGTTAGAAATATCACAGGCTACAATGAACTAGTGATCAATAAAAATTTGGAAGATGGGGAAAACCGGCCCATCTTGCCATTTATTGTAGTGATCGTTGATGAGTTGGCTGACTTGATGATGGTCGCAAGTAATGAAGTGGAAGATGCGATCATTCGTCTAGCTCAAATGGCGCGGGCCGCAGGGATCCATATGATCCTGGCGACACAACGTCCAAGTGTAGATGTCATCACAGGGATCATCAAAGCCAATGTGCCTTCACGGATGGCCTTCGCTGTATCCAGTGGGGTCGATTCCCGGACGATCATTGATAGCAATGGTGCAGAAAAACTCCTTGGACGAGGAGATATGTTGTATCTGCCAATGGGTGAGAACAAACCGATTCGGGTGCAAGGCGCCTTTATCTCGGATCATGAAGTAGAACGGGTGGTATCCTTTGTTACCGAGCAGCAAGGAGCGAATTACGAAGAGAAAATGATGGTCACCGAAGAAGATACGGTAAGTACCAGCAGCGGACAACCGCAAGATGAACTCTTTGAAGATGCTAAAGCATTGGTGATCGAGATGCAGACGGCCAGTGTTTCACTGTTGCAACGCCGGTTTCGGATCGGCTACAATCGGGCTGCTCGTCTCGTTGACGAACTAGAAGATCAAGGGGTCGTAGGACCTTCCGAAGGCAGTAAGCCTCGAAAAGTGCTGATCGAAGCGGTAGCAGAAGAAGTACCGGGTTTTGACGAGTAAGTTGCACGCACTCTTTTGAGGGAGCAATAACTGGAAAGGCGGGGAAAGAAATGAAGCGTAAACATATTTTATATCGCGATGTGGCAGATAAAATCAAAGAAGATATCATGTCCGGACATTATCCTGTAGGTTCTTTTCTACCGACAGAAACCGAGTTAGAAACAACCTTCAATGTAAGTAAAATCACGGTGCGCAAAGCCATCGAGCTATTAGCAGCAGATGAATATGTGGAAAAACGCAGTGGCCGAGGAACCACGGTTTTAAGTAATCGACCTTACAACAAGTTGTCTAAAGGGACGACTTTCAGCCAGTTATTAGAAAAGACCGGCAAAGAATATACCAAGAAAAATCTTGATTTTACCTTAGTGGAGCTTGCAGAAGAGCATCCTGCTTCTGCTATGATGGGCAGAGAAGTGATGCGTTTAAGACGTATGTATTACTTTGACCATCAGCCATTTATTTACTATGAACATCATTTGCCTAAAATGTTAAAAGGCTTAGCCATGGAAGATTTTGAAGAGAAATCATTGTACCGTATTTTGGATGAACACCGGATGGTGATCGATACGTTCGAAGATTCATTTGCAGGATTGACATTGAATGAAGAGCAACAAAAGCTTTTGATCACACCAGAGATTTCAGCTTTGAAACGGGTACGTCGGTCTTATGATCTCCATGGAGAAGTGGTAGAATATACAGAAGGCATCTATAATACAGCTTTGCATCCTTATGTGATCGAGTTTGAAGCCTAATCACCAGATTAGGCTTTTTTTGCAAGAAATAGTGGTTCTTTTTAACCGCATAAATTTTTAGAGGAGTGAGCATTATGAAAACCATCGCCTTTATCGGGGCCGGGAACATGGCAAAAGCAATCATCAAAGGTCTGATTCAATCGGAATTGTATCAGCCAAAGGAGATTTTAGTCTATAATCATCGTTATGAACCAACCCTCAAACAATTGGAACAAGACTTAGGGATCACCCCTACATTAGAACTTTCTGAAGCTGCCGCTGCTTCGATCTTGATTTTAGCAGTCAAACCTTTTGTCTTTCCTAAATTATTGGAGGATCTAAAAGGGCAATTAAATGAACAACAGTTAGTCGTTTCCATCGCAGCTGGCGTTACGATTGCCCAGATGGAAGAAGTCTTGGGTCAGCGCAAAATCGTACGTGTGATGCCGAATACCCCAGCATTAGTCGGGGAAGGAATGACGTCGATCAGCAACAATGCGCAAGTGACTGGGGAGGAAGCTGCAGAAATCCAACAGTTATTTGAAAGCATGGGGAAAGCAGCACAAGTCCCGGAATCCATGATTGATGCGGTGATTGGGGTCAGCGGTTCTTCACCAGCGTATACCTATCTATTTATTGAAGCATTGGCTGATGGTGCAGTTGCAGAAGGAATGCCTCGGCAAATGGCCTATGAATTTGCTGCTCAGGCAGTTTTAGGGGCTGCGAAGATGGTGCTGGAGACCAAAGAACATCCTGGGGTCTTGAAAGACAATGTCAGCTCTCCTGGCGGCACGACCATTCAAGCAGTGAAAACATTAGAAGAAAACGGCTTTCGTGCTGCAGTGATGAAGGCTGTTCACGCTGCTGCTGAAAAGAACCGCGAGATGTCTTGATCAACCAAAGATATAGTGCATTGACTTGAGTAGGAATAAGAGAAGAGGGAAAGAGTCTATGAAGGAATTATTGATTTTTGATTTGGACGGATTATTGCTGGATACGGAACGTATTTACCAAGAAGGCTGGTTAGCACTTTTTGAAAAATATCAGCTGCCGATCACTGCAACAGATATCGTTGCTTGGCGGGGACAAAGCTGGCAACAGACTGTAGGTATGTTAGCAGAAAAAGTTGGCGGTCCAAAACGAGTGGAGGAACTACGAAAAGAACGAGAAGGATATATTGAAGAGCAGTTACTCAACGGAAACCTGCAGCCAAAACCATTTGCCCATGAGACATTGGCTTTGGCACGGGAAAAAGGGTTAAAGACGGCGTTAGCCACCTCTACGATGGCCTTTCGTGGGGAAAAGTTGTTGAAGCATTTTGACTTGATGAATGCCTTTGATTTCAAAACCTTTGGCGATGATGTACCCGCTCATAAACCGGATCCAGCCCCCTATTTGCTGACGTTGAAAAAAGCGGCACTTCCAGCGGAAACAGCATTAGTCATGGAAGACTCTTTACCTGGAGCCACTGCAGCGACACGAGCAGGGATCCAAGTTGTATTGATTCCTGACCAAAGCTTTACCCACAGCTTTTCAGCGAAAGAAAAAGCAGACCTGAATCTCTATGCGGAAACTACTTCTCTTGAGTATGTCTATCGTTTGCTAGAAAATGATCAATTGGCCAAATAGCAGCAACAATGGTCGTTTTACACAAGAAAACGATCATTGTTGTTTTTTACAGCGAATGGATTTTAGCAAACAAATAGTTCGTCTGCTAAAGCCAGTCATGTTAAAGTTAAAGAAAAGATTAACAATAAAGGAAACTACGTAAAAAGTAAAAGGGTTTCATTTTGACAAATCGTACATTTTGTCGAAAGGCTGGTACCAGTGATCTCATTCCCATTGGCGACTTACGAAAAACGTGGTAAATTATCCTTCGACGAAGAAAAGTGGGGGAAAGAAAATGAACAAAATCAAAAACGTGTTTTATTTATACAAATTAGACTGGAAACGAATCTTTAGTAATCCGATTTCCGCTTTTTTGATCATTGCTTTGATGATTTTGCCCTCGCTTTATGCGTGGTTCAATATCAAAGCATTATGGGATCCATACGGAAATACCAGTGAATTGCCCATCGCGGTCTACAGTGCGGATAAAGGCGCTGATTTTGAAGGGAAGCAGATTCAGATTGGGAATGAAGTCATCGATTCTCTCCATGACAACAAGCAGTTAGGCTGGCAATTTTTGGATTCTAAGAAAGAATTGGTTGAAGGGGTCAAATCCGGTAAATATTACGCCGGAATTTATTTGCCTGCCGACTTTTCAGAGGACTTGATCAGTTTTACCAAAGGCACAATCGTCAAACCCAAGATTGAATATTACAGCAACCAAAAAATCAATGCCATTGCACCAAAAATCACGGATAAAGGTGCTAGTAGTTTACAGGACCAGATTTCAAAAAACTTCATTGAGACGGCCAGCTCCACATTGGTAAAAGTATTCAATGAAATTGGCTATGATATCGATTCAAACTTAGTCAGCATCAATAAAGTCAAAAATATGATTTTAGAAACAGATGGCAATTTGGATACCATTGAAGGATACACGAAGCAAGTAGTTGAACTTCATGATAAGTTTCCAGAAATCAAAGAAAAAATCGCCAAAGCGGAAGAATTTACCGATTATATTCCTCAAGTGGATGAGATGGGTGACAAACTGATCGCATTAAACGATAAGCTGCCGGAATTGAAAAAACAAGCCAGTGTCATTTTGACGTTGCAAAAGAAAATCCCCGAAATCCAAAATGCCGGCAAGCAATTAAAAATGATCGATGATGATTTTGATAATATTGCCAGCACTATGACCGAAGGGATCGATACAGCCAAACAAGGTCTGCAAATCATCGAACAAGTGCAAACCGCACTGCCAGAGATTCAGCAGTTAGGGGATCAAGCAGCCGACTTTGCTTCTGCAACGAAAGATGGCGCCCAACAGTTACAAGAGGCTCTACCAAGTATCTCCAATAGCGTCAAAGTAACCATTGAAGCCATCAGCAAAGTTGCGACCACGACAGCCAGTTTGACCAATACAATTAAACAAGCAATCGCTGATAATCAATTGACCGACCAAGAACGGAAAGATATCCAAGCAGTCATCAGTGACTTC
>NZ_JALAHI010000044.1 GCF_022711995.1 Enterococcus sp. | reverse complement strand
CTTCCAACAAAACATTCAGCGGCAACAAGCAGCGTTGGATGGCTTGATCACGTTTTTGACTAACTTGCAAAACTCAAGTGATACAGCAGATCTGTCAGGAATCATCAGCCAATTGACGAATGCAAAAAATCTCTTAGGAGATCTTTCTTCACGGCTAGATCATCTAAGCGAATTGGTTAAGAATGGCAGCGTTGATGACATTACCAACTATTTAACTGAAATCAATACCGCTGCACAAGAGGTTGCAAATCTTTTAAATGGCATTAATGTAGAAAATATCACCAAGACGATCAGTGATGTGTTGACTAAATTAATCAAAACCATCACCACTGCTCAAGATGTCTTGAAAAAAGCGCAAGCCATTGACTTTGCGTCATTGCTCTCTTCTACTAAAAGTGTGGTCAGCAATGCCATCACTATATTAGAAAAGTATCAAAAAGAATTACCTGCCATTAAGCAAGAGCTGCACGATGCCAATACGATGCTCAATGGACACATGGATGAAATTGTTTCTGCCATCAACAAAGGGGCAGATCTTTATAACAATGAATTGCCAGTCGTTGAAGATAAATTGGGTCTCGCTGTTGACTTCTTGCAAAACGATTGGCCAACCATCAAGGAAGAAATCACTTCGACCATGAATATGGTAGACCAAAAATTACCTGAAGTTGAAAAAGCATTAAATGCAGCAGTCGATCTAATCAACAATGATTGGCCGAATATCAAATCCGGTATTCAAAAAGCTGCTGATGCGATTCGCAAAGGGGAAAATGAAGTTGATCTAGGCGAAATCATCAAGCTATTGAAACTGGATGCGAATGATGAAGCGAATTTCTTCAAAGAGCCTGTGGAATTGGAAACAAATGACATCTATCCAATTGCCAACAACGGTTCTGCCAGCACACCATTCTATACTGCATTGTGTTTATGGGTCGGCGCATTGCTGCTTTCTAGTGTGGCTACCACTGAGTATCATTTAGAGAAGAAAGACAAAAAACGAATCACACAACGAGAAACATTTGTTGCACGAATGCTGACTTTCCTAACAATGGCTATTGCTCAAAGTTTGATCGTGACTTTAGGAAATATGTTCTTGCTTGGCGTAGATGTGCACAACCCAGTGTACAGTGTCTTCTTCGCATTGTTAGTTGGTCTCGCATTTATGATGATCGTCTACGTCTTAGCCGCACTCTTTGGAAATATCGGGAAAGGGATCGCAATCATCATCCTTGTTTTATCGATTTCCGGTGGCGGAGGAAATTATCCGATCCAAGTGTCTGGTAAATTTTTCCAAATGATCAATCCATTATTACCGTTTACTCATGCAGTCAATTTATTGCGGGAATCAGCCGGCGGCATCTATTGGCCAAACGCCATTCCTCAGTTGATTATTCTATCCCTATTGTTTATTGTTTTTGGTGTGATAGGAACATGGGTTTACCCTTATTTAAGTGGTCTAACGAAGAAAATGGAGGAAGTCTCGAAGAAGAGTCACTTTTTCCATTAAAATCAGAAGCAGGTAGGGCACAATGTTCTATCTGCTTTTCTTGCATCTTCCGGCGAATTCTGATAAAAAGAAGAGGGAGATTGTTCAAATTTTTCATGTCATTTTCATTGACTTTTCCCGGTTTCAGGAGTAGCATACAGTCTTGTTAATTCAGTAATTATCAAAGAAATTTTATATGTGCAATTATGATCTTTTTCATGAAAAAAGGAGTGTAAAAAAAGTGGAATATTTGAAACGTTTGTTGGTCGGACGTCCATTGAAATCCGCGGAGAATGATGAACAAAAATTGACAAGAAGAGCTGCTTTGGCATTACTATCTTCTGATGCCTTGTCTTCTATTGCGTATGGGACAGAACAAATCGTTGTTGTCCTAGTCGCTCTGTCAGCTGCAGCCATCTGGTATTCTTTACCAATCGCCGCATTCGTCATCATCTTATTGATCTCGCTGACGTTGTCTTATCGGCAAATCATTCACGCGTATCCTCATGGTGGTGGGGCCTATGTCGTTAGTAGTGAAAATCTAGGGAAGAATGCAGGCTTGATCGCAGGTGGTTCATTGTTGATCGATTACATGCTGACGGTTGCCGTTTCCGTATCGGCAGGAGCAGAGGCCATCACTTCTGCGGTACCTGCTTTATACGGGCATCAAGTCGGCATATCCATCACGATCGTTCTTCTGATCATGATGTTGAATCTGCGGGGACTACGAGAGTCTGCCAGCTTCTTGATGATTCCCGTGTATACGTTTATTGCTGTGATCACGATTTTGATCCTAGTGGGGCTATTTGATATTATCACTGGGGTGCAGCCGCTAAATGCAACTGCATTACCAGGAGCAGTGGTTCCAGGGGTTTCTGTCGCATTGATTTTACGCGCATTTTCTTCAGGTTCCTCCTCATTGACGGGGGTTGAAGCAATCAGTAATGCTGTGCCATTTTTCAAAAAGCCACGAGCAAAAAATGCCGCCGCTACATTGACGATCATGGCCGCTGTCTTAGGTTTCTTCTTTGTTGGGATCACATTTATCAACTATTGGTATGGAATCGTTCCTGAAGCAGAAGTCACCGTTCTGTCGCAAATTGGTGCCGCTATTTTCGGTCACGGATTCATGTACTACGTTTTGCAATTTGCAACAGCGTTGATCCTAGCCGTTGCAGCGAACACGGGTTTCTCCGCTTTCCCTGTGCTGGCTTATAATTTAGCTAAAGACAAATATATGCCTCATATGTACCAAGACCGTGGTGACCGATTAGGCTATTCTAATGGGATCATCACATTAGCTGCAGGTTCAATTGTGCTGTTGTTCATTTTCCAAGGTTCAACTGAACGCTTGATTCCTCTTTATTCCATTGGGGTATTCATTCCATTTGCTCTTTCTCAAACAGGAATGGTCCTTCGTTGGAAAAATGCTGGTAAAGGCTGGCTCATGAAATCATTGGCCAACATCATCGGCGCACTGATCTCATTTGCGATCATCGCAATCTTGTTTGTTTATCGTCTAGGAGATATCTGGCCATTCTTTATCATCATGCCAATCCTATTGTTTGTCTTTTATAAGATTCATGATCATTATAAGAAAGTCGCTGAGCAACTACGTTTGGAAAAAGAAGTGGCGTTACACACCTATGATGGCAACACTGTCATCGTATTGGTAGGGAACGTAACCCGTGTGAATATCGGTGCGTTGAATTATGCGCAATCGATTGGGGATTATGTGGTTGCGATGCACGTCTCTTTGGATGAAGATGTCAAAAAGGAAAAAGAAATCGAACAAGAATTCAAACAAAATTTCCCAGACGTTCGTTTTTCTGTAGTGCATTCTTCGTATCGTTCGATTGAAAATCCAATCATTCGCTATGTGGATCTAGTCAGCAAAAATGCGACCAAGAAAAATTATACGACGACAGTCATTATTCCACAGTTTGTACCGCGTCATCGCTGGCAAAACATTCTCCACAACCAAACCAGTCTGCGACTAAGATTCCGTTTATCATGGCGTGAAAACATCGTCGTAGGCACGTACAGTTATCATTTGAAGAAATAGAAAAGAAGCAAGTTGATTATATGATCCTCCTAGAAGCTAGATATTTGGTCTAATTTCTAGAAGGATTTCATTATATGATCAACCTGCTTTTTTTGATAATGTAGCTTATTATTGGACAATCGGTTAGTAGCTGAAAAATAAAGTCATTTCTTTCATTTGAGAAATTCAACTATAAAATGTTTTGATTTTAATATCTTGATCATAGTTCCCAAAGCCTCGCCCAAATAATGTACATCCACCTGAATTTTTAGCGTCTTTCTTAACTTCTACTTTTAGATGCCAAGTATCTTCGTTACTTGGAATATCAGCAATCGTAATGTTTGAAAGAGGAGCTCCGTCCATATTCGTCAAATGTTTGGTGATTCGAATCGTTTTTAAAAGGCCGTATTGATTTAAATTATCTGGATACCAAGCTGGCGTATACGTTCCTCGGATGTCTGCAAAATCACCCGGGCTAGTCCAAGTACCTAACTCAATGCCATTCAATGTAAAGGTAATATCCGAAGGCCAATTGTCATTAGCAAATGGAAATTCGGAGGAAATTTCCATTGAAATCTCAAGCATTTCTAGTTTTTCATTTTTGGTTAAAAAGTTTGGAGTTTGATATTCGACAAAACCATTTGTGAACCAAAGAATACGGGCATCCATCCTGCGAGCATCCATGAAATACTTTGGCTCATCTACATCGCCGATAAATTCATTGATCGTGGCTAACCCACATGTTGGTTCGACGAAATAATTCGTATAATGGCCGACAGGAATAAACGTTTCTTTAAAATCAAAGGCATTGAATATTTTTTCAGGAAAATTGATATCGATTTTATCTACGCGTAAACTGGATATTTTTTTTTGGCCAATTTTTTCGGTCTTAATAATATTTGCCTCTTCCAATTTTTTTATATGCATGGTTACGATAGCGCTGCTTAACCCGAGGGCAGAAGCTAATTCTTTGATGCTCATTTTATTTTTAGAAAGTAATTGGATAATACTGATTCTAACCTTGCTTGCTAAAGCTTCATAAACCGGTAATGCTTCATTATTGATTTCTAACTGCATAATGACACCTCATTTCTTCTGATTATGTAGAATTGGATTAGTATTTATG
>NZ_JALAHI010000043.1 GCF_022711995.1 Enterococcus sp. | reverse complement strand
TTTCTATAGTGATTTCATTAGTATTAAGTTTGCGAAGAAAGCGATTTTTGGATCGAAATTTCTACGATGTCCGGCATTTCAATAATTGAGATCGTTTCAGGTTCGTAAGAGCCAGGGGGCAGTTTTTTTAAGAAGTAATTTTTGATTTCTTCAATTTCAGTCGGTTTAATTGCTCTTTTTTTATTGATTAACAATATTTCATTGTGTTTTGGGGCAGAAGTAAAGATAACGGTAATGTTTCCGGCAGTATACACTTTTACCATATCCGCATCAGTATTTTCGAGTTGATTCATAACTAATCGAGAATGACTGTTTGTCACATTGATCAATTTCATCATACTCACCTCACATTCGATGTATTTATTAATATTATAGGGCGTTTTTTTAAAAATGAAAAGCCAGAAAGCTTAAAAACCTTGGTTTTTTTAAGGTTATACAAGCATCTGGCTTTTTATTTAGACAAATAAGTGGAAATTTTTATCTATCAAGTTGAAGTTAGGCATCATCAGATTGCTGTTCTGTTTCATTTGATTCTTCTTTTGATTCAGCGGTTTTAGCTGTAACGACAATTTTGTCTTCAGAATCTAATGTAGCTTGTAAGTCATGTACTTGTGGGTGATCAAGATAAAATTCAGCGATGCCATCTTCAATCTGATCTTGGATCGTTCGACGCAAAGGTCGAGCACCCATCGTTGCACTGTAGCCAAGTTCTACCAGTTTTTCTTGAACATTTTCTGGAACCTCGATCTGCAGTTTTTGAGGAGCCAATGTTTGATTAACATCTGCTAGCATCAAGGAAACGATAGACAATAGATTTTCTTTACTTAATGCTTTAAATTCGATGATGCCATCAAAACGGTTCAGAAATTCTGGCGTGAAGTAATTATTTAGCTGATTCAGTACGGAACGTGTTACACCTTCGCGGGCTGCACCAAACCCAACATTTGCTTCAACTTTTCCAGTTCCTGCATTACTCGTCATGATGATCAACGTGTCTTTGAAGCTGACCGTACGTCCTTGAGCATCTGTCAAACGTCCATCATCCAAAATTTGCAAGAACATATGCAATACATCCGGATGGGCTTTTTCGATTTCATCTAAAAGAATCAAGCTATAAGGATTACGACGAACTTTCTCTGTTAATTGTCCAGCTTCTTCGTAACCGACATAACCAGGAGGTGATCCAATCAGTTTAGACACACTGTGTTTTTCCATGTATTCCGACATATCAAAGCGAATCATAGATTCTTCTGAACCAAACATTTCATAAGCGAGTTGTTTAGCAAGTTCTGTTTTTCCGACACCGGTTGGTCCGACAAAAAGGAAAGAACCAATTGGACGGCTTTGTTTTCCTAAGCCCACACGGTTTCGACGGATCGCTTTAGCCACTTTATCGATTGCTTCATCTTGTCCAATCACATGTGATTTTAGGTCTTGAGCTAAGTTTTTCAACTGTGTTTGTTCTTTTTCTTTGAGTTCGCCAACAGGAATACCTGTCCGTTCTTCAACGATTTGTTCCATATCCTTCTCAGTGATGACAGGTGTTTCTTCCTCACTGATTTGACGTTCTTTCATTTTTTGTAGTTTGTTGATTTGATCTCGATAGTAAGCCGCTTTTTCGAAGTCTTCTTCTCGAGAAGCCGCTTGTTTTTGTTCTTCTGCTTCTTGTAGTTTTTTCTCGATGGTTTTTGGATCAACGATTTGGATCGTTAGATTTTTCTTCGAGCCGGTCTCATCCAGAAGATCGATTGCTTTATCTGGTAGGAAACGGTCTTGGATGTACCGATTGGAAAGAGTAGCCGCAGCTTTGATTGCTTGATCTGTATATCTTACGTGATGATAGTCTTCATAACGTGGCTGTAATCCTTTCAAAATGCTAATGGTTTCTTCCACAGATGGTTCATCCACCCGGACAGGTTGCAAACGACGTTCCAAAGCCGCATCTTTTTCAATAATACGGTATTCATTAAACGTTGTGGCACCAACCATTTGTAGTTCACCACGAGCAAGTGCTGGCTTCAAGATGTTGCCGGCATCCATGTTGCCATCTCCGGCAGCGCCAGCACCGACGATTTCATGAACTTCGTCAATAAATAAGATAACATTTTCCGCTTGTTTGATTTCTTCAATCAATTTTTGAATTCGTTCTTCAAATTGGCCACGGATACCTGTTCCTTGAACAAGTGAAGCAACATCTAAACGAATCACTTCTTTATCCATTAATTTTTGAGGAACATCACCGTCGACGATCTTTTGTGCCAAACCTTCAACAACCGCAGTTTTACCGACACCGGGTTCACCGATCAACACAGGATTATTTTTCGTTCGTCGATTCAAGATCTCGATAACTCGCCGAATCTCTGCGTCTCGTCCAACCACTGGATCGATTCCGCCATCGCGAGCTTGTTGGGTAATATTGATTCCATATTCACCTAAAAGACCAGAGGATTGACCTCGGGGCGGTTGGCCGCCAATCACGCCATTTCCACCAGCTTGAGTTGGTGGGGTTTGTTCGTAAGGCGAATTTCCTTGTTGCATTTGGCGAGACATTTGGCGAAAAAGGTCATCAAGATTTCCGAAACCAAAGGGATCTTGAGCCATCATACTTGTTGGATTACCTGATTGTGCTTTTAATTTTTGATAACAACTTTGACAATAGTCGAGTTGCTTTCTTTGACCATTGACATTGGCATAAAGATGAATGGAAGCTTCATTTTTTCCGCAGTTTTGACAAAGCATATGTTCACGACCTTTCTTATCATTTGCTCGTTTTGTATTTTACCTTTTACGTGTTTTACACATAGTAAAGAAACGAGTAGATTCAGTGAATTATTGTCAGTATCAGTAAAAACTTTTATTGACCTTTACTGACCATGACTCTATTATACAATTTTTTTTTCAGACTGCAAGGATTTCAGCTTTGAAGTAGGAAACAACTTTTCCCTGAAAAAGGAATCGTTTATAATAGAGAAGATGAAGAGGTGATAGAGATGAATGAAAATCAGTTTGTTGAACAAATTGAACAACTGCGTGCCGGAGAAATCAATGAATTAGTAGTAGAACAATCCGAATTTTTGCTGTTTCGAGAAGCATGGCTAAAATTGGAAGACCGCATGAAATTTGTCGGCGAGGCTGGCTTGAACGGGAAGATCATCTATCGATACCAGCCATAAAAACAAATATAGGTTCATTTCAGTCGTTTTCTTAAGAGAAAACGGTTGTCTATCAGAGAAAAAAATGGTAATCTTAACAGTTGAAAGGGCGTTTTTTTGAGTCTGACATTTGACTGAGTCAAAAAAAGCCTTCACCACAAAAAAACCGTATCATAAAGGAGATTGATCAATATGGAAAAGAAAGATTTTCACGTAGTTGCTGAGACAGGTATTCACGCACGTCCAGCTACTTTATTAGTACAAACAGCAAGCAAATTCAACTCTGATATCAACTTGGAGTACAAAGGTAAATCAGTAAACCTTAAATCTATCATGGGCGTTATGTCTTTAGGTGTTGGCCAAGGTTCTGACGTTACAATCACTGCTGAAGGTGCTGACGAAGCAGATGCAATCGCTGCAATCGTAGAAACAATGAAAAAAGAAGGTTTGTCTGAATAATGGTTGAGATGCTAAAAGGAATTGCTGCTAGTGATGGTGTTGCCGTTGCCAAAGCGTACCTGTTAGTACAACCTGATTTATCTTTTTCAAAAGTAAATGTTGAAGATACGGCAGCAGAAGAAGCTCGTTTAGACGAAGCACTAGCAAAGTCAACAGCGGAGTTGCAACAAATCCGTGACAAAGCAGCGCAAACTTTAGGCGAAGCAGAAGCGCAAGTATTTGATGCTCATTTGATGGTTTTGTCGGATCCAGAAATGATTGGACAAATCAAACAAAACATGACTGATAACAAAGTCAATGCAGAAGCTGCATTGAAAGAAGTAACAGATATGTATATCGGTATGTTTGAAGCAATGGATGACAATGCATATATGCAAGAACGTGCATCAGACATCAAAGACGTTGCAAAACGTATCTTGGCACATTTGCTAAATGTGACTTTGCCAAATCCTTCAATGATCAACGAAGAAGTTGTTGTCGTTGCTCATGATTTGACACCAAGTGATACTGCGCAATTAGACCGCAACTTTGTAAAAGCTTTTGTAACTGATATCGGGGGACGTACTTCTCACTCAGCAATCATGGCGAGATCTCTTGAAATTCCTGCAATCGTAGGATCAAAAGAAATCACCGCGAAAGTGAAAGCTGGCGATATTTTAGCTGTTAACGGAATCGTAGGAGATGTTATCATCAATCCTTCTGAAGACCAAGCTGCTGAATTTATCGAAGCAGGAAAAGCTTATGCAGAACAAAAAGCAGAATGGGAAAAATTGAAAGATGCTCAAACTGTCACAGCTGACGGTAAGCACTTTGAATTAGCTGCAAATATCGGAACACCGAAAGATCTTGAAGGTGTTCACAACAATGGTGCAGAAGCTGTCGGTTTATACCGGACAGAATTCTTGTACATGGATTCTCCTGATTTTCCTACAGAAGATGACCAATATCAAGCGTATAAAGCAGTTCTTGAAGGAATGGCTGGTAAACCAGTTGTTGTTCGTACAATGGACATCGGTGGTGACAAAGAACTTCCTTACTTGAAATTGCCTCACGAAATGAACCCATTCTTGGGCTATCGTGCATTACGTATCAGCTTATCTGAGTTGGGTGACGGTATGTTCCGCACACAACTTCGTGCCTTGTTACGTGCTTCTGCACATGGTAACTTACGTATCATGTTCCCAATGGTGGCAACATTGAAAGAGTTCCGTGCTGCGAAGAAAATGTACGAAGAAGAACGTCAAAAATTGATCGATGAAGGCGTTTCTGTCGCTGAAGATATCCAAGTAGGTATCATGATCGAAATTCCTGCTGCGGCTGTTCTAGCTGATAAGTTTGCGAAGGAAGTTGACTTCTTCAGTATTGGTACCAATGACTTGATCCAATACACAATGGCTGCAGACCGTATGAATGAACAAGTGTCTTACCTTTACCAACCTTACAACCCATCTATTTTGCGTTTGATCAAAAACGTGATCGATTCAGCACACGCTGAAGGTAAATGGGCTGGTATGTGTGGAGAAATGGCCGGCGATCAAACTGCTGTGCCACTGCTAGTCGGTATGGGCTTAGATGAATTCTCTATGAGCGCAACTTCTGTTCTTAAAACACGTAGCTTAATGAAACGTTTGTCAACAACTGACATGCAAGAATTAGCAAAACGTGCTTTGGAAGATTGCGATACGATGGAAGAAGTAGTCGAATTGATCAATCAATATGTCAAGTAGACCAAAGTTAGCAGCAAGCGAATACGCTTGCTGCTTTTTTTCTTGGAGCGAACAGTTTTGTCATATTCTTTTGAGGGTCTTTGATAAACCGGCTTTTTGGCGTATGATAGAAATCAATAGCTGAAACTAGGCCTTGAGTTGGAGGGTGTTCTCCTCCGGCTGTGTTATACTAGATGTAACAGTTTAGAAGGAGGAATCTTATTTGAAAGTACTTCTCTATTTTGAAAGTGAAAAACTTTTGGAGAAATCTGGTATTGGCAGAGCCTTGGCACATCAAAAACGTGCACTAACTAGTGTCGGAGTGGAATATACACTAGACAAACAGGCGGATGACTATGATATACTTCATATTAATACCTATGGAATCAATAGCATAAATCAAATCAAAAAAGCCAGAAGTCAAGGCAAAAAGGTGATTTACCATGCCCATTCGACGGAAGAGGATTTCCGTAATTCCTTTATTGGTTCCAATCAGCTAGCGCCTTTATATAAAAAATATTTGGTCAATTTATATTCACGAGCGGATCAATTGATCACGCCTACTCCTTATGCCAAAGAGCTATTGGAAGGATATGGTATTAAACAACCAATTGCTGCCATTTCCAATGGGATTGATTTGGAAAAATATCGTCCTGATCCCGAAAAAGAACAAATGTTTCGTGATTATTTTCAACTATCAGCTGATCAAAAAGTGATTATCTCCGTGGGTTTATTTTTTGAAAGAAAAGGCATTTTTGATTTTATTGAAATTGCTCGTCGCATGCCGGAATGTACATTTATCTGGTTTGGTCATACACCTATGTACACGATCCCTAAAGCAGTTCGGGATATTGTGAAAGAAAATCATCCTGAGAATGTCATTTTTCCAGGATACATCAAAGGAGAGGTCATTGAGGGAGCCTATTCTGGCGCGGATCTGTTTTTCTTTCCTTCCTATGAAGAAACAGAAGGGATCGTTGTTTTAGAAGCGCTTGCCAGTAAACAACAGGTTCTTGTGCGGGATATTCCTGTGTATCATGGTTGGTTGCAAGAAAATCAAAGCTGCTATATGGGACGATCGGTAGATGAGTTTATTGATAAAATCGGCAATATCGTAGAAGGGCGACTGCCTGATTTGACAGCTGCCGGCTATCAAGTAGCTGCTGAGCGGAGTATTGAAGAAATCGGAAATGAGTTAAAACTGGTTTATCAAAACGTTTTAAAAGAAAAACCCGTTGATTGACGGCAAGTTTGGAGGTACCGTTGTGAAAATCGGATTTTTTACAGACACCTATTTTCCCCAAGTGAGCGGTGTAGCAACATCGATCAAAACATTAAAAGAAGAGTTGGAAAAGAAAGGCCATAAGGTTTATATCTTTACGACTACCGATCCAAATGCAGAAATGGATGAAGAAGATATTATTCGGATGCCAAGTGTCCCATTTGTTTCTTTCAAAGATCGACGGATCGTAGTGCGGGGGATGTGGTATGCTTATTTGATTGCGAAAGAATTAGAACTAGAGCTGATTCACACCCATACGGAATTCGGTGCGGGATTATTAGGAAAAATGGTTGGTCGGAAATTACAGATTCCGGTGATCCATACCTACCATACGATGTATGAAGATTATCTGCACTATATTGCTAAAGGGAAAGTTTTGCGGCCAACCCACGTGAAATATTTTTCTCGTCTTTTTGCCAACCATTCTACCGGGGTGGTTTGTCCCAGTGAACGAGTGATTGATACACTGCGGGGCTATGGCGTCGTATCACCCATGCGTATTATTCCTACTGGTATCGAAGTAGAGAAATTTCGCCGACCAGATATCACTCTTGAAATGAAGCAAGCCTTACGTCAAGAATTGGCGATTGAAGAGGATCAGCCAATGCTCTTATCTTTGAGTCGTATTTCTTATGAAAAAAATATTCAAGCCATCGTTGATGGATTACCCGGAATCTTGGCTGAAATCCCGACTGCTAAATTAGTGATCGTGGGTAAAGGACCCTACAAGGAAAAACTAGAAGAAAAAGTTCAAGAAATGAATCTGTCTGACCATGTTCATTTTGTGGGAGAAGTGGCGAATGATGAAGTAGCCATCTATTATCATGCAGCAGACTTCTTCGTCAGTGCATCTACTTCAGAGACCCAAGGGTTGACTTATACAGAAGCTATGGCTGCAGGAACGCCGTTAGTCGTTGAAGGGAATGACTATTTAAATACATTGATCGATGATCCATCCCTTGGTGTAACCTTTGATACCGATCAAGATTTTGCTTCAGCATTTATTCACTATTATCAACAACAAATTCCTAGGGATGAAGCTGTCTTATCACGAAAAATGTACGAAATTTCAGCAGCCCACTTCGGCGAATCCATGCTATCGTTTTACAATGATATGGTGGCTTATTACGAGACAGAACGTTTAGAAAAAGAAACCGAAGAAACATTAAAGAAATTCAAAGTAAAACTGAAATCATTCAAACGAACAATTGATTAAACATTATTGCAGTCAAGTTCACGTTTTTAGCGTATACTAAAGACGTGAATTTTTTATTTTTGGAGGTATGACTATGAAGCTAGGATTTATTGGAACAGGTGTCATGGGCCAGTCGATGGTGGGTCATTTATTGGCAAGTGGACACCAAGTGAACGTGTATAATCGTACGAAGAGCAAAACAGACGAATTGGTAGCGAAAGGGGCTGTCTGGTGTGAAACGCCGGAAGCAGTTGCTGCTAATAGTGAAGTCGTCTTTACGATGGTTGGTTATCCTGCAGACGTTGAAGAAGTTTACTACGGAGAACAAGGAATTTTTCAAGCAGATGTAACTTCAAAGTATTTAGTCGACTTTACAACGAGTACACCTAAGTTAGCAGAAAAAATTTATCAAACCGCAAAAGAACGTGGTGCGGCAAGCATCGATGCACCAGTTTCCGGTGGAGACTTGGGGGCGAAAAACGGTACTTTGACGATTATGGCTGGGGGAGACCCAGAAGCCTATCAAAAAGTTGAACCGCTATTTGAGATTGTTGGTAAAACGTGTCACCTTCATGGTTCAGCTGGTAAAGGTCAACACACAAAAATGGCCAATCAGATCATGATTGCCGGTACGATGACTGGAATGACAGAGATGTTGGTTTATGCCGATAAAGCAGGCTTGGAGCTTCCACAAGTTATTGAGACACTATCAGGCGGTAGCGCTGCAAACTGGTCGTTAGCAAACTATAGTCCACGGATTTTGAAAGAAGATTTCTCTCCTGGTTTTTTTGTGAAGCATTTTATCAAAGATTTAGGAATTGCGCTTGATGAAGCTGCAAAAATGGGGCTGGATTTGCCAAGCACTGCATTAGCCAAAAAAATGTACGATCGCTTAGCAGAAGCAGGGTTTGAGAGCGACGGAACGCAGGCGCTGATTAAGCTTTGGTGGCAAGATGGAAAAAAATCTTAAAATGACCAAATAATTTGTAAAAAATCAATGCAAGATAGAATATGATTTGATACAATATAACGGACAGAAAAAGGAGGCTTACGAATGAAAAGTTCGCAATTAGTCGCTATCATCAAACGTTTGGAAGCGATGGTCGAAGCGCAAGACAATGAGATTCAAGTTCGCCGTTTCGAAAAAGAAGGCGTAGAAAAATGCACCGTGACCTACGATAGTACCACGGAAACGTTTGAGTTGACGGAAGCAGAGTCAAGTCAGCCTTATCAATTTGATAATATTGATATTGTAGCCATGGAAATTTATGATTTGATCCAATAAACGTCTCAATAAATAGACGTATTACCAGCAGTCTGAATCAGACTGCTGGTTTTTTGTTTTGACAGCTAAAGGCGCGCTTCTGATCGGGTCAAGTCCAGTCTTAACTGACGCAAAACAATATGAAGGGGATCAAGATCAGCTGGTTGCAGTGGTCTAGCTTGGGTCAATGGTGCGGGAATAAATTCCTCCCGGCTAGTTACAACTTCGCTATGGATGATGCGCCCGAAAGACAACTGATATACTTTTACTTGCGGCAATTCGCCGATGGTTTGAGGGTCAATGGGAATCTCGAAACGGACTTCGGGGAGATTGACCAGTGTATTTACCCCGCGAACTTCTCGATAAAAAGACTGAAGCAATTTTTTTTGCCGTAAAAGTTGATCCGCCTGTTCAAAAAGCAAATGTTCAGCAAAATAGTTCAATCGTTGGTCAATGTATCGAAAGGTTAATTCGCTTTCTCCGAGAAAGAAAAGCTGCAGTTCCTGATTTTTTTCTTTTAGCGGCATGGTTTTCATGAGTGGCAGTTGTTTGGCTAAGGAAAGAAGTTTATAAGGATTAACCGTGGGCAATTGATAAGTTTCCCTCAGTGTTTCGATAATTTCCGGTAACTGCTTAGATAATCGAAACGGGCCGAGGGCAGCCTCTGTTGGTGTGTTTATTCGCATAATTTTCCCTGATTCAATCGTGATGTATTCATAATTAAGAAAGTTGGTCATCTGCCGGTTGTAGATAGGACGATGCTGCTGGATCAACTGACATTCCAATAAAAGGGCATCAAACTCTGTATCAACAACAATCGTTTCAAAGTCAACGACATTGTGAACCAAGCGCAGAACCTTGTTGGTATGCTGGCTATTTTTACGAAAATAGGAGGAGACCCGCTGTTTTAACTGTTTCGCTTTTCCTATGTAAAGAATGTCGCTCTGGGCGTCTTTCATCAAATAAATCCCCGGTTTTTGGGGCAGTCGATTGGCTTTTTGTTTTAAGTAGTTGATCCGAGTATTCATGGTAATCCCTCTTTTCTACACTGCAACGATACCAAAATTTAGAGAATAGGACAAGTAGTGCCGCTATAGCTTACTTTTTTCGAGGAAAGATGAAAAGAAACCTTTGATAATCAAAATAATTTATTTGCTACTTGATTCCTCTGGAAATGTCAACTTAAAAACTTGTGAAGGTTAGAAAAGGAAACGTAAAATAAAAATGTGCTTAAAAAAAGCAAAAATAAAAAAATGTGCTTGCAATTCTATAAAAGTTACTTTATAGTTTGACTATCAAATGATTTGATTATCAAACTATTCGGATGGTGAAGGAAATGGAACCAAATTTAGAAACGGTCAATGACTACTTAGTCAGTGTCTTCAACGACATTCTCGTGATCGAAGAATCAGAATTAAAGAAATCACAATTTAAAGATCTATCAATCACAGAAATGCATACGATCGAAGCAATCGGTATGTACAAGAAGAAAACAACTTCAGAAGTCGCTAAAGAGCTTTCTATTACTGTTGGGACCCTCACCATTGCAATCAATCGTTTGGTTAAAAAAGAATATGTAGAACGCATTCGCAGTGAAGACGATCGACGCGTAGTCAAACTTGCGTTGACCAAAAAAGGCAAATTGCTTTTTCGGGTACATCAACATTTTCATCGGGAAATGGTTAAAGGTGTCCTCAGTCAGATGTCAACGGATGAAGAACAAGCTTTGATCAAGGCCTTAAAAAATCTGCATGACTTTTTACAAGATTATAAGTGAGTGTAACGGATGAATATGTTTGGAAGGATTACCGCAACCGCAAGATATGTTCCTGAACAAATCGTAACAAATCAGCAATTATCGGAAATCATGGCCACATCAGATGAATGGATTTTTTCACGTACAGGAATCAAAGAACGGCGAATCAGTACGGGAGAAAACACTTCCGACCTTTGTACCAATGTGGCAAAGCAGCTTTTAGCGTCAAGCGGCGTTGCTCCAGAGGAACTGGATTTTATTATAGTCGCCACCATCACACCGGATTTCAACACGCCGGCTGTTGCCTGTCAAGTTCAAGGCAATATCGGTGCCAACAAAGCTTTTGCTTTTGATATCAGCGCTGCCTGCGCCGGATTCGTTTATGCATTGTCTTTAGCAGAAAAATTGATCCGAACTGGTTCTCAAAAAGGATTGGTCATTGGCGGCGAAGTCTTGTCGAAAGTGTTGGATTGGGAAGATCGCTCAACTGCCGTCTTGTTTGGCGACGGAGCAGGCGGGGTGCTTTTAGAAGCAACCAGCAGCCAGCACTTTTTGAAGGAATCACTGCAGTCTGACGGAACCAGAGGACTTTCTCTGACCTCAGGTTTTGTTGAAAACAAGAGTCCTTATGGCTCTTTCTCGACACAATACAGCGCGTATATGCAAATGGTAGGTCGGGAAATTTTTGATTTTGCAACGCGTGATGTCGTTCAGTCAATCAAAGCAATCACGGAACAAGAAACCGTTGATTATTATTTGTTGCATCAGGCCAATTCCCGAATCTTAGATAAAGTAGCTCGGAAATTAC
This sequence comes from Enterococcus sp., assembly GCF_022711995.1. GTDB lineage: Bacteria > Bacillota > Bacilli > Lactobacillales > Enterococcaceae > Enterococcus_D. The sequence goes on along the minus strand of NZ_JALAHI010000043.1, from coordinate 10,319 downwards.
AGGTCCCGCGACATAAGTTTTTGCAAAATATGCAATATTATGGCAATACTTCCGCTGCTTCGATTCCGATTTTATTGGATGAAGAAGTGAAACGCGGCACGTTATCGTTAGGTAGCGGACAAAAAGTGGTGTTCTCAGGTTTTGGCGGCGGATTGGCATGGGGAACTATGCTGGCAGTCTTATAGCCTGTTCACAATCAATAATCAAGAAAACACATTGGAGGAATATACACATGGTATTCGAAAAAATTCAAGAAATCGTTGCAGAAGAATTAGGAAAAGAAAAAGAAGAAATCAAATTAAACACAAACATTCAAGAGGATCTTGAAGCAGATAGCTTAGACCTTTTCCAAATCATTAACGAGATTGAAGATGAATTTGACGTAAAAATCGAAACTGAAGATGGCATCAAAACGGTTGAAGATCTAGTTAAATACGTTGAAAAACAACAAGCATAAAAAACGAGGCTAGGCAAACAGCCTAGCCTTTCCTTGTAATAGAAAGAGTGTGTTTCCCTCGTAAAACCTTGCGAGTAAAGAAGCCATTTTCTCCAAAATCTTTCAGTTAAAAAAAGGAGTTTAAAATGAAAACAGCATTTTTATTCAGCGGTCAGGGCGCTCAATATGTCGGAATGGGTCAGGATTTGTATCAGCAAGAACAGAGTGTTCAAGAGACTTTTGCGGAAGCCAGTGATGTCCTTGGCTATGATATGACTGAACTTTGTTTTACTGAAAATGACCGTTTGAATCAAACTGAATATACGCAGCCAGCCATTTTAACCGTCAGTGTGGCTTTTTGGCGTTTGTTAAAAGAAAAAGGGCTGCAAGCAGATGCTTTAGCTGGTTTGAGCCTAGGTGAATATTCCGCATTAGTTGCAAGCGGTGCATTAGATTTTCAAACAGCAGTCGCCCTCGTGCAGAAACGGGGCCAGTTTATGGCAAATGCTGCACCTCAAGGTGTGGGTAAAATGGTCGCTGTGATGAATACGCAGGCTGAAACGATTGAGGCGATTTGTCAAGAAGCTAGCCAAGTAGGGATCGTTTCGCCAGCTAATTACAATACACCGCAGCAAATCGTCATCGGCGGTGAAGTCGCCGCGGTTGACCAAGCCGTTCAGTTATTGCAAGAGGCGGGAGCCAAACGAATGATTCCCTTAAATGTTAGCGGCCCTTTCCATACGAAACTTTTAGAACCCGCTTCTCAACAACTTGCTCAAGAGTTGGCGAAAATTGAGATCAAAGATCTGCAGGTACCAGTGATCAGCAATACAACGGCGAAACCGATGAAACAAGCGCAAGTCAAAGAATTATTAGAGAAGCAAGTCAAATCTCCTGTCCGGTTTTATGAAAGCATCGAACAGTTGAAACAAATGGGGATTGAGCAGATGATTGAGATCGGTCCAGGAAAAGTATTGACTGGATTTTTGAAAAAAATCGATAAAACCATTGCGACTTCAAGAGTTGAAGATGCGCAAACACTTAGCGATACGCTCTCACGGTTTGATTAGGAGGAATTTATGGAACTGACAAATAAAAATGTTTTTATTACGGGGAGTTCAAGAGGCATCGGTTTTGGCATTGCAGAAGCATTTGCCAAAGAAGGTGCTAACATCGTCTTGAATGGACGCAAAGAGATTCCTCAAACCCTTTTAGAAACGATTACCAATTTTGGTGTGAAATGTATCGCAGTCAACGGCGATATATCCGATTACGACCAAGCTGTCGCTATGCTTGCAGAAGCTGAAGCAGCGCTTGGCCCAATCCACATTTTGGTCAACAATGCAGGAATCACCAATGACAAATTATTGCTACGTATGAAGCCTGAAGAATTTGAAGGTGTCCTGAAGATCAATTTGACCGGCACCTTTAATATGACACAAGTAGCCCTCAAAAAAATGATGAAGCTACGTGAAGGTCGAATCATTAATTTGACCAGTGTGGTTGGATTGACTGGCAATATCGGGCAAGCAAATTATGCAGCAAGTAAAGCTGGCGTGATTGGCTTTACCAAATCTGTTGCTCGTGAAGGAGCAGCCAGAGGCATTACCTGTAACGCAATCGCTCCAGGATTTATTGAAACAGAGATGACGGCGGTTCTTTCGGACAAAGTGAAGGAGCAGTCGATCAATAATATCCCGTTGCAGCGCTTTGGTTCGGTAGCAGACGTTGCAAGTGCAGCAATCTTTTTGGCTAAAAGCTCTTATATTACTGGTCAAGTAGTCAGCGTCGATGGCGGAATGGCTATGCAAGGATAGGAAGGAGATATTTATGAATCGAGTAGTTATTACAGGATATGGCGTGACTTCCCCAATCGGGAATGATCCCGAAACTTTTTTAAATAGTTTGCAAAATGGAACCAATGGGATTGGTCCCATCACGAAATTTGATGCTAGCGGAACTGGTATCTCAGTAGCCGCAGAAGTCAAAGAATTTCCTTTAGAAAAATATTTTGTCAAAAAAGATACGAAACGGATGGATCTTTTTTCAATTTATGGGATCTATGCTGCCCTTGAGGCAATGGAAATGGCAGGGTTGAATTCTGAAGAAATAGATGCAGACCGATTTGGTGTCATGGTTGGATCAGGTATCGGTGGTCTGCCAACAATTCAAGATCAAGTGATTCGGATGCGTGAGAAAGGGGCAAATCGTGTCTCTCCAATGTTTGTGCCCATGTCAATCGTCAATATGGTGGCAGGAAACATTGCATTGCGGGTAGGTGCCAAAGGCATTTGTACAACGACGGTTTCTGCCTGTGCATCTGGTACCCATTCAATCGGTGAGGCTTTCCGCAACATCAAGCACGGATATGCGGATGTGATGATTGCTGGTGGCTCTGAATCAACGATTTGTGAGATTGGTATTGCTGGTTTTGCTTCGTTAACGGCATTAACAACAGAATCTGATCCTGACAAAGCATCCACACCATTTGACAAAAACCGCAGCGGCTTTGTCATGGGAGAAGGTGCTGGTGTCTTGATTTTAGAATCACTTGAACATGCCCAAAAGCGTGGAGCGAAGATTCTTGGGGAAGTTGTCGGGTATGGTGCCAACTGTGATGCCTACCATATGACTGCACCAAACCCTGATGGTTCTGGTGCTGGCAAAGCCATGAAATTGGCGATGTCTGAAGCAGCGATCACCCCTGCTGAAGTGGGCTATATCAATGCTCACGGAACAAGCACACCTGCCAATGATAGTGCTGAAGCGACATCGATTCAATATGGCTTAGGTGAAGACTATCGCAAACCGTATGTCAGCAGTACCAAATCCATGACGGGTCACTTATTGGGGGCTGCTGGAGGGGTTGAAGCCATTGCATCACTTTTAGCCTTGCAACATCAGTTTATTCCACCAACCATCAATGTGAGTGAACCAGATCCAGAAATCGATCTAAATATTGTTATCAACGAAAGCCAGCCAGCAGAGATTACCTATGCAATGAGTAATTCCTTAGGTTTTGGCGGACACAATGCAGTCATCCTAATGAAACGCTGGGAGGAAGCTTAATTGGAAACAAATGAAATCAAAGACCTGCTTTCCCAATTCGATCAGTCTTCACTGACAGAATTGCAGCTCAAAAAAGAAAATATCGAACTTTATTTTAATAAAAACACGTTCAGTGGACGTCAGGTTGCATCTGCACCTTCAGATGTCAAAGTTGAAAGCACTCCTGCTGCACCCGCACCAACCCTGCAACCAACCGCTGGAGCCAGTGAAGTGAGTTCAGAACCGGTTATTGCAGGAACGGAAATCGTTTCGCCTTTAGTGGGAGTGGTTTACTTAAAACCAAATCCTGAACAAAGTCAGTTCAAACAAGTCGGCGATTCTGTCAAAAAAGGGGATGTCCTTTGTATCGTCGAAGCAATGAAGGTAATGAATGAAATCGTCAGTGATGTGGATGGCGAATTAGTCGAGGTCTTAGTTGAAAATGAGCAAGTCGTTGAATACGATCAGCCATTATTCCGTGTGAAAGAAGGGTAAGCTATGTCAGTTATGTCTATTCAAGAAATCAAGGAAATCATTCCTCATCGCTATCCCATGCTCTTAGTGGATCGCATTGAAGAGTTAGAAGAAGGAAAACGAGTGGTAGCAAAGAAAAATGTGACCATCAATGAACCGTTTTTCCAAGGTCATTTTCCTCATGAACCAGTTATGCCGGGTGTGTTGATCGTTGAAGCAATGGCTCAAGCTGGGGCAGTGGCTCTCTTATCTTTACCGGATTTTCGTGGCAAAACCGCTTATTTTGGCGGGCTTGATAAAGCAAAATTCCGCAAAAAAGTTACACCAGGAGATACATTGATCTTAGAAGTAGAAATACTCAAGGTAAAATCTGCAGCAGGAATCGGCAAAGGGATTGCTTATGTCGATGGCAAAAAAGTTGCAGAAGCAGAACTTACCTTCATGATTGGATAGGTGAAAAATGTTTTCTAAAGTATTGATAGCTAACCGTGGTGAGATCGCCGTTCGCATTATCCGTGCTTGCCGCGAATTGGGGATCCAAACGGTCGCAGTTTATTCAGAAGCAGATAAAGAAGCATTACATGCAGAGCTTGCCGATGAAGCCATTTGTATTGGCCCGGCAAAAGCAGCAGACTCTTATTTGAATGTGCAACAAATACTCAGCGCCGCGATTGTTACCAAAGCGGAAGCCATCCATCCTGGATTTGGTTTCTTATCAGAAAATAGCCGCTTTGCTTCAATGTGTGAAGAATGCAATATTGTCTTTATTGGGCCTAAGAGTGAAACGATCGATGCAATGGGGAACAAAATCAATGCTCGCCGGTTGATGATCGATGCAAAAGTTCCTGTGATTCCTGGTAGCCAAGGAGCGATTTCTGATGTGGAAGAAGCATTGACCATTGCCGAAGAAATCGGCTATCCGGTGATGCTTAAAGCGGCAGCAGGTGGTGGAGGAAAAGGGATTCGTAAAGTCTTATCAAAAGACGAACTGCCACAGCATTTTTCTTCTGCACAGCAAGAAGCAAAAGCCGCTTTTGGAAATGATGAAATGTATATCGAAAAAATCGTTTATCCCGCACGACACATCGAAGTGCAAGTGTTAGGAGATTCTTTTGGAAATATTATTCACTTAGGCGAGCGGGATTGTTCTTTACAGCGAAACAATCAGAAAGTCATGGAAGAATCACCATCCGTGGTGATTTCGGCAACTAAACGTCAAGAACTGGGAGCTGCAGCAGTTCGCGCGGCTCAGGCTGTTGGCTATCGCAATGCCGGTACCATCGAATTTCTGATGGATGAAGCTGGCGAATTCTATTTCATGGAAATGAATACTCGAATTCAGGTCGAACATCCGATCACAGAAATGGTGACGAATATCGATCTCGTAAAAAAACAAATCGAAATTGCGAGTGGGGAGCCGCTAGATATCAAACAAGAAGATGTCAATATGCAAGGTGCGGCCATTGAGTGTCGGATCAATGCTGAAAATCCAGCTTTTAATTTTGCGCCTTCACCTGGAAAAATCCATAATTTATTTTTACCCGGCGGCGGCTTAGGCGTTCGTGTGGATAGTGCGATGTATTCTGGCTATACGATTCCACCGTATTACGATTCGATGATCGCCAAAGTCATCGTTCATGGAGAAAACCGCTTTGAAGCACTAATGAAGATGCAGCGGGCTTTAGCGGAATTAGTGACGGATGGTGTCATAACGAATGCAGAATTCCAGATGGATCTGATCGGTCATCCAAAAGTGATCGCTGGAGACTATAATACGGCCTTTTTACAAGAAGAATTCTTGCCAAACTGGACGCCTGAACAATAGGAGGGAAGAGGATGGCTTTATTTAAAAAGAAGAACTACATTCGCATCAATCCTAATCGCGGCCAGGCACCTGCCAATGAACCAACAGTGCCCGACAATCTTTGGGCGAAATGTCCTAGCTGTAAACGGACATTGTATACAAAAGAAATGGGGGCAGAAAAAGTCTGTCCTCATTGCGGCTACAATTTTCGGATTAGTGCTTGGGAAAGGATTGCATTAACCATCGATGAAAAAAGCTTGGAGGAGTGGGATACGGATGTAAAAACAAACGATCCCCTCGACTTTCCTGGCTATCTGGAAAAAATCGCTTCCGTGCAGGAAACCACGGGACTACATGAAGCTGTGCTAACAGGAGAAGCGACAATTCAGCAGCAGCCTGTTGCCATAGGGATAATGGACTCCAACTTTATTATGGGCAGCATGGGAACCGTCGTAGGTGAAAAAATCACTCGCTTATTTGAGCGGGCAGTAGAAAAAAAATTGCCCGTGGTCCTTTTCACTGCTTCTGGTGGAGCCCGGATGCAAGAAGGGATTTTTTCATTGATGCAGATGGCTAAAATTTCTGCAGCTGTCAAACGTCATAGTGAGGCTGGCTTATTTTACTTAACAGTCTTGACAGATCCTACTACTGGCGGTGTTACGGCAAGCTTTGCCATGGAAGGGGACGTGATCCTTGCTGAACCTCAGGCGTTGATTGGGTTTGCAGGGAGACGAGTGATCGAACAAACGATTCGCCAAGAACTGCCAGAAGACTTCCAAAAAGCAGAGTTCTTGTTGGAACACGGTTTTGTCGATCAAATCGTTCCACGGACACAATTAAGGGAACGAATTTCCCAATTGCTGACATTGCATACGACAAAGGGGTGGATGACAAATGATTGAAGCGGCACATGAGATCGTTGAGTTAGCCCGCGGCAAAGATCGTTTGACGGCACTTGATTACTTTGAAGAGGTTTTTAGTGATTTTCAAGAATTTCATGGCGATCGACTTTACGCAGATGATGAAGCTGTTGTTGGCGGGATCGCCTCTTTAGACGGAAAACCTGTAACAGTGATTGGTATCCAAAAAGGGCGAAATCTTCCCGAAAATCTGCGGCGAAATTTTGGTGCGCCTCATCCAGAAGGTTACCGAAAAGCCTTGCGGTTAATGAAGCAAGCTGAAAAATTTCAACGGCCTGTGATTACATTGATCAATACAGCAGGAGCTTATTGTGGTGTCGGGGCTGAAGAGCGGGGCGAAGGAGAAGCGATTGCCCGGAATCTCCTAGAAATGTCCGATTTAAAAGTGCCAATCTTGGCAATCATTATTGGGGAAGGCGGCAGTGGCGGTGCATTAGCTTTAGCGCTGGCTGATGAAGTATGGATGATGGAACATTCCATTTATGCGATTTTATCACCAGAAGGCTTTGCATCGATTCTCTGGAAAGACGGCAGTCGTGCGAAGGAAGCTGCCGGACTAATGAAAATAACCGCACAAGAGTTGTATGAACTTGGGGTGATTGAAAGAGTGATCCCTGAAACGATTGATGGCAAGCTGCTATCGAAAGAAACGGTGATCGCTGAAATGCGGTCAGCAATCACGAAAAAAATTGCCGCTCTCGCACAAAAAAATAACGACCAGTTACTGGCTGAACGCTATCAGCGTTTTCGGAAATTTTAACAGTAAGTTTGATATCAATGTTGATTGTAAATCAGTCATTGATTTCAAGCTTTTTTATTTGTCCCTACGAATTTTCTCTAATATAATAAACATTAATAGATAAATGTTTGAAATTCAAAAATGTTGTGGTATTATGTATATATTCAGAATAAACAGCAATATTTATGCATAATTATTTATTTTTGTGAAGGGGAGAAAACAAATGAAAAAATTTCTATTTGGATTGATATCAGTAGTTGCTTTGACGGCATTAACTGCCTGTGGAAACGGAGGATCAGGAAGTACCGATTCAACAAAAAAAGCAGAAAATCAGTTAGAAGCAATCAAATCCGCTGGCGTACTGAATGTAGCAACTTCTGCAGATTTTGCACCCTTTGAATTTCATGCATTGATTGATGGGAAAGATCAGATCGTCGGTGCGGATATTGATTTAGTAAATGACATTGCCAAAGAGTTAGGTGTCAAAGTCAATGTGATGGATTTAGAGTTCAATGCTGTTCTGGCTGCTTTGAGTCAAGGAAAAGCAGATATTGCCGTTTCTGGGATCTCAGCCACAGATGAAAGGAAAAAGACATTTGACTTTACGGATAACTATTTTACGCCGGAACAAAAAATCGTGATCAAAAAGGATAATGTGGATCAATTGTCTGCTCTCGAGAATTTTTCAGGCAAGAAAGTAGGAGCCCAAAAAGGTTCGATTCAAGAAGCAGTCGTTCAAAACCAACTTGCTGATTCGCAATTGGTATCAATCGCGAAAGTTCCTAATTTGATCAATGAATTAAAACAAGGATCGATCGATGGTTTAGTTCTTGAAAGTGCCGTTGCCGATTCTTACGTTGCTCAAAATGATGATTTGGTTGTGGCTGATATTGCCTTAGAAGCTTCCGCAGATGATTCTTACGCCATTGCTTTGCCAAAAGGGAGTACAGAATTAAAAGATGAGTTGAATCGTATTTTGAAAGAACTCAATGACAAGGGCACCATCAAAGAATACGTTCAAAAGAATACAGACTTAGCCAATGAAAAAGCGGCAAAATAGATCGGAGTAGTAAATTTATGGATTTTTCCTTCTTATCGACTTATTATCCTTACTTTATCTCAGGCGTGTTGATCACGATAGTCATCTCTATCATTACCGTGATACTGGGGACAGTTCTAGGAGTCATCTTTGCTTTGATGAAACTGTCAAAGGTAAGACCATTACGCTGGATCGCGAATACGTATATCGAAGTATTGCGGGGGACCCCGATGTTAGTCCAAATACTGATAGCCTTTGGTTTATTGCAAGGCTTGTTCTCACTACCAACGATTTCCTTTGGCGTGTTGAATCTCGACTTTGGACGGCTATTCCCGGGGATTATCGCCCTTTCATTGAACTCAGGGGCCTATGTGGCGGAAATCGTTCGTGGTGGAATCAATGCGGTGGATTATGGGCAGTCAGAAGCAGCTGGTTCGTTAGGATTGCGTCCTGCACAAGCGATGCGGTATGTGATTTTGCCGCAAGCGCTACGCAATATTTTACCGCCTCTAGGCAATGAATTTATTGTTTTGATCAAGGATTCTTCTTTGTTATCTACTATTGGCATTTATGAATTAATGAATAGCGCCCAGATCGTTGTGACAAGCGCGTATCAACCATTGGCCCCTCTTTATGTTGCCGCGGTGATTTACTTTATTTTAACGTTTACCACCTCCCGTTTGCTGAATCTATGGGAGAAAAAACTCGGCAAAGGGTACCGGCGATAGGAGGAAAAAAATGGATACAATGATAAAAGTGGAAAACTTGCACAAAACTTTTGGAAGCAATCAAGTGCTTAAAGGGATCAATACCGAAATCAAAAAAGGAGAAGTCGTCGTGGTCATCGGGCCTTCCGGGTCAGGGAAGAGTACCTTTTTACGGTGCTTGAATCTACTGGAAGAGCCAACAAGTGGTCATATTTTCTTTCAAGGAACAGACATTACTGACAAAAAGAATGATATCTATCAAATGCGGGAAAAATTAGGCATGGTTTTTCAAAACTTTAACCTTTTCCCTAATTTGACTGTATTGGATAATATTACATTATCCCCCATCAAGGTGAAAAAGATGGCCAAGCAAGAGGCGCAAACGATCGCAGAAAAGCTTCTCATTGACGTTGGCCTGCCGGATAAAGCCAAAGCTTACCCGCAAAGTTTATCTGGGGGACAAATGCAGCGGATCGCTATTGCTCGGGCGTTGGCGATGCAGCCGGAAGTCATGTTGTTTGACGAACCAACTTCTGCACTGGATCCAGAAATGGTTGGCGAAGTATTAAGTGTCATGCAGCGTTTAGCCCAAGAAGGGATGACGATGGTGATCGTGACCCACGAAATGGGATTCGCCAAAGAGGTTGGCGACCGCGTGCTTTTCATGGACCAAGGGGTTATCATGGAAGAGGGAACACCTGCTCAAATATTTGATGCGCCGCAAAATCCGCGGACGATAGATTTTCTGGGGAAAGTCTTATAATTTTTTGAAAGGACAAGTGGGTCGAGTCACTTCCCACTTGGTCATTCGTTACACGTTCATTATCTGAACGATGATCGAGAAGCCTAGAAATATGCGTGACCCGCAATGATTTCTTCTGGGTGTTTCTTGCTCGTCGTTCATTTTTTATTTTTTAGATCAGAATCTTTTTTTACTGTTGTACTTCAATAAGATGCAAAAGATACCATGAGAGACGCAGGTCATCCTAGTATTTCACGAGATTCTATTGTATAATTACAGGTTGAAAGTAGCATTATAAGTAGGATGCCTATAAATAATCATCAGTACCCTTGTTTAGGAACTGATTGACAACTTGTCAAAGGACAAGCTGTTTTTATCTAGACGTGTCAACAGATGGTCTATTTTTGTTA
>NZ_JALAHI010000042.1 GCF_022711995.1 Enterococcus sp. | reverse complement strand
CTATAAAAAAGAAATGGCTAACTATCACGAAATGTCTATTTCTACATCAAACAGTTTAACAAAAATGACTATGATACATGAATTTTTCTTCGGCTTTTTCGCTTTTCTCGTTGCAATCATTAAGTTAGCTATCGTTATATTAACATTTACAAACGTTATATCTATTAGTATAGGTGGTTTAGTTGCGTTGGTTACTTATGTCGATAGGATTTATACACCTATTGCTATCTTCAATGTGATTTTTGTCCAGTATCATTTGGATAAGGTTACATATCAACGATTACAAGATTTTTATGATACTTCAAATGATGAAGGCCTCTTCAGCGAAGGAGAACCTATACAACCCATAGCAACTATCAGTTTGCACAAGTTAAATTTAACTATTCAAAATAAACGAATATTGAAAGATTTCAATTTAGAATTAGAGAAAGACAAAATTTATGGACTTGTTGGAGAAAGTGGAGCTGGGAAGTCTTCTTTAATGAAAGTTATTTTAGGATTATTCAAACCCACGGAAGGAGATATTTTGGTGAATCATAAGGATCTATCTTCGTATAATTTGAATGAATACTACGATCATATTTTTTATCTCTCACAAGATGCTCCTATTTTTCAGGGAACATTAAAAGAAAATATTGTTTTTGACAAAAATATACCAGACATTCAAGTAATAGAGGCACTAGAGAAATGCCAATTAAGCCATTTTTATCATTCACTTGAAGAAGGATTAGATACACGAATTGGTGAAAAAGGTTCTAATATTTCTGGTGGAGAGAAGCAGCGTATTGCGTTTGCAAGATTGTACTTTTCTAATGCAGAGATAATAGTGATAGATGAGGCTACTTCAGCATTGGATGAGTCAACCGAGGAAAGGTTGCTCAAAGAAGTAGTGAAATTATTTAAGAATAGGATCGTACTTATGATTACCCACCGTCCGAAAAATCTAGAAATTGTAGATGAAGTAATCGAACTTAGTAATAGTGACAAAATCAGATAAGTGATTTCCTCGTATACAGAGTAAATAGAAGAACTACGTATACTTATGGGCAATAAGAACTGAATATGAGATAAGTTGAGAATTAGCCCAACGTATTTCTGGTTAGCTTTAATAACTCGGGCGATTTGCTAGGCATCTATAATGAATACTTTTTGCTAGAGTATGAACAAAAAAACAACGTCCCACGAACGTTGTTTTGAGAAAGCCACTTGACGGGCTTGAACCGTCGACCTCATCCTTACCATGGATGCGCTCTACCAACTGAGCTAAAGCGGCTTGTTATTTAACACAAGATATAGGATACCCGAAAGCGTGCAGTTTGTCAATTCAATTTTTTGGCTCTCATGAGAATTCTTATAAAAAAGTTGAAGGACAATAATTAGAAGTGAAAAGTACAGTTTTTACTTGCCAATGTATTGGAATATTTGCTATATTACAGGTAGATTCTTCCGGCATAGCTCAGTTGGTAGTAGCGCATGACTGTTAATCATGATGTCGTAGGTTCGAGTCCTACTGCCGGAGTCATAAATAAAGCTACCCATCCTTGTAAAGATATGGGTGACGTGAAGCCCCCTGAAATTCAGGGGGTTTTGCTATATGGTTAGAGTCAACCTCTGTCTCTATTGCGACCACGGATCTGTGAGAAAGAAGTAGGTAGTGACTTTAAAACGGAGTTTCTGCATTTGTCCGCCTTTTTAAGCTATTTGATAGATACTCATCTCGTTTGTTGTTTGTTGGGAATTTTAGTTGGAACCTGGCGTAAGCAATCACTTCATTAAGAGAGCTTTTTATAAAAGGTCAATGAAAGAGTTAGGCTGTGGAAATAGGGGAGATGCTGAATGGACAACATCAATACTTTTACAAGCAGAAAAGAATTTCGAGATTGGCTCCAAGAACATTGTAAATCCAGTGAGGGGATTTGGCTTTTCATGGGGAAAACCGGGGGTCCTAAGACGATAAAAGCGCAAGAAGCGCTTGAAGAGGCCCTCTGTTTTGGTTGGATCGACGGTGTCATGCAAAAGATTGATGATAAAACGTATAAGAAGTACTTTGCGAGGCGCAGAAAGAACAGCAAGTGGTCAGAAAAAAACAAAGCGTTAGCTGAAACGTTGGAAAGCCAAGGCCGAATGACCGAGTATGGTCGAAGAAAAATAGCAGAGGCTAAAGAAAACGGTCAATGGGATGCGGCTCGATCGGTGGTGATCTCAGAGGAACAAATCCTCGGGTTATCGCGTTTATTAATGGATTATGAGCCAGCTTATACAAATTTTCAAGGGATGTCTCCCTCTGTTCAAAAGACCTATACCCGGGCGTATTATGAGGCAAAAACTGCTGCTGGACGTGAGAAGCGGCTGTCTTGGATGGTCGAGCGTCTGGCAAAGAATCTGAAACCAATGTAACGATGTTTGACTGCACTACCAGCTGCGATCACTATCTAAGAGACACAAACAACAAAGCGAAGCGACTCTGGCAATTTCTACTAATTGTCCAGAGTCGCTTCGCTTGTTTTCTATTCCGTATCTTTTTTATTGAAGTTTTTGCTGCAATGTCTCATAGAGTTTGATGGTCTTAGAGGCATCTTTGTTTGTATAGTAGATGGTGGTGTCGGCTGTAGAAATCCGAAGAATTGGGTGCGATCGTTTGTCCATGAATAGTTTTGCAGATTGGCCATCTATTTTAAAATTACCTGTTAAGTAATGATCGGTTGCCATCCCCATGGTGCGGATCCTTGGTTTTGGAAGTGTGTCAACAAGTGCGGCTGTTTCGATTTTATCCAGCGGAATCGTTTGGCTGCTAGTTAATGGAGCATCGAAACGTACGGATTGGCCTGTCAGTTCTCCACTTATCGCATCAGAATTGAAATCCAATTGGTATAAGGGAACGATAGAGACGACCATGAGCGAGACCAGCAAAATTCCTGTACCGATTGCGAACCCTTTCCCGCTTTTTTTACCTAAATTGATGCCGATATTCATCCCTACACGATCAGGAACAAATAAGCGAGGATCTGATGGATTGATGTATACGCCATATCGCCAATAGCGATCTTCATCATAAAAGCGTTGTTCAGTAGATGCCAATAATTGATCTTGTTTTTTTCGTAAGTGCAGCAATGTCCCGATAGGCACAACCAGCAGGATTATTAGTAACAAGACAAAAAGAACCGCAGATAATTTTCCAACTAACCCCGTCAACTGACTCGAGAGCAATGGAACAAAAAATAATGACAGTGTGACCGTGCTCATTAAGACGACCATGAGGGACCAATAGAACTTCGTTAAATCATTGAATTGTTGATTGATTTGAAAATCCTTCGTCAATGGACGCACCGGTAAGCGACGAATCACTTGCCACAAATAGAGGAAGAGCAAAAAAATCAAGCAGTTGATGAGACTAAGTAACCAACCCGGTCCGTTTTCGGCATTGGGAAAATAGAAGAGACCAACAATTATCAATACCAATGAAGGCAGAAAACTGACTAATGGCAGCAGCTTTCTATTTTTCTGCTGAATCAATTTAGTATCTACCAAAACAGGATCGATAGGGAGTTGCCATTTTTTGTTAGCAATGAGTTGATGCATCTTGCCAATGTAATGGATTTGCAAGAGATAGCTGGAACCTAGAATCAAAAACAAGAACAGCCAAAATAAGGTGATAGTGATAGAGTCATATAAATTGAACAAAAAAATCAGACTTGCTACACTTGAGATACCGACAAATTGGAAAATACGGCGGCGGTACTCAGCGATTAGTGCTAGGACCTCCGGATGCTCCAGATGATCAGGAGATAATGTGTTTTCCAGCAAGACGTTTTTGTGAGGCTTACTGAGTAGATTCATTGTAAAAGCGAAGGACAAAATCATAACGAGGTTAATGACAAAGAGAATATAATTCATTTCAACACGTCCCTTTCAGAAAACTGTTCTAAACATTGCTGGATATCCGCAAGAATGGCGGCTTTGCTTTTTCCGTGAATCAGTGCTGCTGCCACTTGCAGGTGCAGCTGTTGCTGATAGTGTTCCTCTTCCGAGGGGGTAAAACTGCGAGGAGTCGCTACAGCAGTTCCTTTGCGACGATCGGTAATCAGCAATCCGTCCTCTTTCAATGAATTATATGCTTTAGAAATGGTCATGGTATTAATGCCAATCTCTTCTGCAAGTTGACGGACAGAGGGCAGCAATTCGCCGACAGCTAATTCTCCCTTTGCGATTCCGAGAATGATTTGGTCGCGTAATTGTTGATAGATGGGAATATTACTTTGAGGTTCGATTTCAAATTGCATAAGCATTCTCTCCTTTGTATTATCTATATTAATACAAATACAAAACATGTGCAAGATGTTCTAAGGTCTTCTGCTGACAATTGATAATACAGGCTTCTAGTTCATTTGCAAGAAATTCAAAACAGAGAAAAAGATAACAAATTGACATTTTTTCGTTGTTATTTTGCAATCACTTTGTCATCCTAGTGACGAAATTCTAGGGTATGCTTTTATTCAGAAAAATAAAGGAGGAGACATTATGAGCCATTCCCAGCGAAGGGCTTACTTTGATAACGCAAAATTTTTATTGATGATTTTGGTGGTTTTTAGCCACTTATTGCAGCCATTTATTGGTGATCACAAAGTTTATCATGATCTGTACTATTTTATTTTTACCTTCCATATGCCAGCATTTGTCTTTTTAGCGGGTTACTTTGCAAAACCGCCAACAGAAGGTGCGCGAGTTCGAAATCTGATCAAGAAATTTCTGCTGCCCTATGTTTTCTTTCAAATTTTCTATACCATTTATTACTGGCTGATTGGTCTTGAAGAGTCCGTAACGATTCAATTACTCCACCCGCAATGGGCACTGTGGTTCTTGCTTAGTATGTTCTTTTGGCAGCTTTCGCTGGTTCTTTTTCAGAAAATGTCTGCGAGAAAAGCCATCTTGCTTAGTGTGCTGCTTAGTATTTTCGCCGGCTATCTGCCCTTCCTTGATCAAGTTCTAACACTGCAACGGACATTTGTCTTTCTACCATTTTTTATCATTGGTTTTTATTTTCCCAAAAATGAGATGCAGTTTTTACAAGGGACACGTATGAAAAAAATCAGTTTGCTTTTTTTACCGATCATCTACTTATTTATCGCATATTTCCATGGAATGAATAAGTATATGGTCTTTGGTTCAAAGCCTTATGAAGATTATCTCAGCTATCCGTTGTTCGGTGGGCCATTAAGGGGCGTATTCTTTGTGATTGGCTTGCTGGGTATCTTGGGCTTTTTGCGACTTGTCCCACGGCAACAACTGTTTTTTACTAAATGGGGCAAGAACACACTATTAGTTTATTTGCTGCAAGGAATCTTTATCAAAGGACTGCGAGCATTAGCCATCACTGAATTGGATCTGTCTTTGCTAGGGTTTATGACGTTGATCGTTGCTAGTGTCTTGTTGACGATTTTATTAGCCAGTCGGCCTGTTCGTCAGTTCTATGGTCGCTTTGAAGAAGGGATTTCTTTTGTCCTGCTGGGCTTAGGTATCTTCATGATTGCCAACTGAATCTAAATGGAATGCCGCTTTAGCAAGTTTGGATCAACCAGACTTTTGCTGAGGCGGTTGTTATTTGATTTGGACAAGAGTAAAATGAAGGGAAGAAAGTGAAAGGATGGAGAGATATGTCAGAAATTTCCAAAAATACTACTGAAAAATTTGCTGAAGCATATCAGCAAAACAGCAAGCAAAATGCCTTGCAAAGAGGAGTCGTAAAAAACGGGATCACAGCTTCAGCAGAAACAATCGAAGGCCACGTTAACAACGTACCGGTCTTTTCTGTTGATGTAACGACGGGAAAAGTAGCAAACCAAAAACAATCAGGCCGCTGCTGGATGTTTGCAGCATTGAACACATTCCGTCACAAAATGTTGACAGCCTTTAATTTGAAGGATTTTGAATTGTCACAGAACCATACTTTTTTCTGGGATAAATATGAAAAAGCCAACTATTTTTATGAAAATGTTTTGGCCACAGCACAAGAGCCTTTATCTAGCCGTAAGGTTGCCTTCTTATTGCAAACACCTCAACAAGATGGTGGGCAATGGGATATGATCGTGTCGATCTTCCAAAAATATGGGGTCGTGCCAAAAACAGTGATGCCAGAAAGCAGCAATTCCTCTAATTCTCGTGACTTAAACAATTACTTGAACAAAAAATTGCGCAAAGATGCTGGGACATTGCGCCAATTGGTGGCGGATGGACAATCTGAAGCAGCTATTCAAGAAGCAAAAGAAGGGATGCTACAAGAAATCTACAATTTCTTAGCAACTTCCTTGGGAACACCGCCAGAAACCTTTGATTTTGAATACCGTGATGAAGAAAAAAATTATCATATCGATCGTGGACTAACACCGCAAACATTCTATGACAAGTATGTAGGGGTAAATCTGGACGATTATGTGAGCATCATCAATGCACCAACTGCTGACAAACCTTACAACAAATCCTATACGGTAGAAATGCTGGGGAATGTTGTTGGCGGTAAAGAAGTGAAGTATTTGAATGTGGATATGGCGACATTCAAAAAATTGGCAATCGCGCAATTAGAGCAAGGTGAATCTGTTTGGTTTGGTTGTGATGTTGGTCAATCTTCGACTCGTGATTCTGGAATCATGGCATTGGATGCGTATGATATGAATGACTTATTCGATATCGATTTCACGATGACGAAAGCTCAACGCTTAGACTATGGTGAAAGTCTAATGACCCATGCGATGGTCTTGACGGGTGTGGATATCGTTGATGGCAAATCAACAAAATGGAAAGTCGAAAACAGTTGGGGAGAAAAAGTCGGCACCAATGGATTTTTTGTGATGAGTGACGAATGGATGGATGAATACACCTATCAAATCGTTGTTCGCAAAGAATTTTTGACCGCAGAACAACTCGCTGCTTTTGAAGCAGAACCACAAGTCTTAGCACCATGGGATCCAATGGGGGCTTTGGCTTAATCAGGTAGTGTCTAGCTATGACCGCATTTTAAGAAACAAAAGCCGCAAGTAAAGTCCTACAGGAATTTTTTCATGTAGACCAATTTATTTGTGGGATCGTTTCTTTGCTGCGCTGTCATAGCTTTTTTTGCTAAATCTGCGGTCGCAAATAGTCAAATTTGAAACTTAATGATTGTAAGATCGCCATTCTTTCTATAAAATGAAACAGTCACTAATGATGCCACACGTCTCATTAGAGTGAACTGTTGAAGAATGGTCACTGGGAACCTTTACTTCCACTGACAGACCTTGTCATTTTGCTTAATGTTAAAGGAGGAGACTAATGACAAATCTGTTGATAGTTATTGTTGTACTTATTTTTGCGGCTCTTATTTATGGGTTCTACCTCATGCAAAAGCGTCATGTGAAATTCTCAACCCGAGTGTTTGCAGCGCTGTTTGTTGGTATTCTTTTTGGTGGAATCTTGCAAGTGATTTTTGGCACTGGCTCTAAAGTGATCACCCAATCACTGGATTGGATCACAATGGTGGGAAATGGTTATGTCGCACTGCTGCAAATGCTAATCATGCCTTTAGTGTTTGTTTCGATCGTCGGCGCATTTACCAAGATGAAAGAAAGCGAAAAGATCAAAAAAATCAGCTTTACTGTGTTGGCGACTTTGTTGGGCACGACAGCAATCGCTGCTCTCATCGGGATTGTAATGGTCATGTTGTTTGGGTTAGATGGGGCAAGCTTTACTGAAGGTGCAGCAGAAACCGCACGGATCGCTGAGTTGGCTGAACGTTCCACGCAAGTTCAAGACTTGTCGCTGCCACAGCAAATCGTATCCTTTATTCCGAAAAATGTATTTGCGGATCTAGCAGGGACCCGTTCAACGAGTACGATCGGGGTCGTGATTTTCTCTGCATTTGTGGGAATTGCCTACTTAGGAGTGAAGAAAAAAGCACCGAAAGAAGCGCAGACTTTTGCTGATCTGATGGATAGCTTGTACAAAATCGTGATGCGCATCGTTACTCTTGTGTTACGCTTGACCCCTTATGGCGTGTTAGCCTTGATGACCAATGTTTTAGCATCAAGTGATTTTGAAGCAATCCTTAATCTTGGGAAATTTATCATCGCTTCTTACGCTGCATTGATCGTTGTTTTGCTGGTTCATTCCTTATTGCTGATAAGTGTGAAGGTCAATCCCATCACTTATTTCAAAAAGGCTTTTCCAGTATTGAGTTTTGCATTTACCTCTCGTTCAAGTGCTGGTGCACTCCCGTTGAATATCGAAACGCAAACAAAGGCGCTAGGTGTCGATGAAGCCACCGCCAATTTTGCCGGGAGCTTCGGGTTGTCCATCGGTCAAAATGGCTGTGCTGGTGTCTATCCGGCTATGTTGGCCACGATCGTAGCACCAACAGTAGGAATCAATGTCTTTGATTGGCAATTTATCTTGCTGTTAGTAGCTATCGTCACTATCAGTTCTTTTGGAGTTGCTGGTGTTGGTGGCGGAGCAACCTTTGCTTCATTGATCGTTTTAGGATCAATGAATTTGCCAATTGCAATCGTTGGACTTGTCATTTCAGTTGAGCCACTGATCGATATGGCTCGGACACTGGTGAATGTCAGTGACAGCATGGTAGCCGGTGTGGTGACCAGCAGTCGTATCCACGAACTGGATCGCACCACTCTTGAAAGTCAGACAGCAGTGATTGATGTCGACTAATCAGCAAAGTCATATGAAATAAGCGAAAACAGAATTCTTGAAAGACTGCGTGTGGTCTTTCTTTTTTTTGGCCAAATCGCCAATTATCTTTTTATTTTCTAATGGCTTTTACGTAGTTCTCTCAACAGATGAGAGAAGAATAAAGAAATATTCACCGCTTTTTTCATGGGTTTCTGCTATACTTTTTATATACAGGTGCAAGGAGGGACCAAGATGACACAACTGATTCAATTAGAAAATGCAGCAAATGTCAGAGAATTAGGCGGGTATAAAACCGCTTCAGGAAAGACCGTCAAGCGAAAAAAACTGATTCGTAGCGCCGCAATCAATGAATTGTCTGAGACCGATCAAGCAACATTGAGCAACTACGGCATCAATCAAATCATTGATTTTCGTTCTTATGAAGAAGCCCAAGCGCAGCCAGATCAGCCGATTCGTCATGCACAACAGTTCTTTTTGCCAATTTTTAGGGAAGATGAAACAATGGTTTCCTTGTCTCCAGACACATTGAAACAACAGCTGGCAGACGGGAACGATGCAGAAGTTCAGATGAAGAAAGTCTATCGTCATTTTGTGGAAAGTCCGCATGCACGAAAGCAGTATCGCCAATTTTTTGACTTGGTAATAGAAAATGCGGAAGCAGGAGCCACCTTGTTTCATTGTACGGCAGGAAAAGATCGGACAGGTTTTGGCGCGTTTCTGCTCTTATCCTTGCTAGATGTGGATCAGGAAACGATCAAGCAAGACTATTTGGCCACTAATCGTTACCTGGGACCGTTTTTGAAAGAAAAATTCGCACCGATGAAGCAGCAAATGCCCCCAGAGATCCTTGATGCCATCGCCACATTGATGAGCGCCAAAGAAAGTTTTCTTGATGAAAGTTTAGCGACCATCGAAAAGGAATTTGGTACGGTGGATCAGTATTTAAAAGAAGGACTGGCAATTACCAAAGACGAAAAAGAGTATTTTCACGCCCACTTTACCGAGTAAAGGATGTGTCCAATATGAATCAGGAAATGCTTGCCCAGTTGGGTTTATCAGGAACATTGACGCCAATCGGCGGTGGGGACGTGAACCAGACGTTTCGACTCCGAACAGGAGAGCAGCAATTTTTCTTGAAGTATCATCCGGGGGTATCCCAGCAGTTTTTTCAAGCAGAAGCGACAGGACTAGCACAATTACGACCTTATGTCCGCGTGCCTGCCGTTTATCAGTATGGGGATAACGAACATGGCGCCTACCTTTTGCTGGAATGGATTGATGTAGGTGAAGGCAATCAAGAGATGATAGCCACTGCACTAGCGGAGCTCCATCGACAAACCAGCACAACTTTCGGGTTTGAACAGGACAATTTTATTGGCTTATTGCCACAAGTGAATCCTGTCACTGAAGATTGGGTGAGTTTTTATACTACCTGCCGATTAGATGTTCAGGTAGAATTGGCGAAGTTAGGAAATCGTTGGAACCCACAGCGAGAAGAAAGGTATCTCAAGCTCAAAGAAACGCTGTATCGAGAGTGGTCTGGACGAACTGTTCAACCTTCTTTATTGCATGGTGATTTTTGGCGGGGCAATGTACTGTTTGATCAAAGGGGCGAACCGGTTTTTATTGATCCGGCTGTTTCCTTTGGTGATCGGGAACTTGATCTGGCGATGGCGCAATTGTTCGGCGGATTCCGACCGGAATTTTTCCAACGTTATCAACAAGTCTTCCCTTTGGAAAAGGACTGGCAAGGGCGAGTTCCTGTGTATCAGTTGTATTATTTATTGGTTCATTTGAACCTATTCGGTGAAAGTTACGGCAACAATGTAGATGAGATTTTGAGTAGACAGTAGGAGGCATTTGGCAAGATGGTAGCAAAGTATCAAAAAGAACATGAAGTCGCTTATTACGAGTGTGATATCAATCAGACAATGACGTTTCCAGCAATGTTAGGGGTGGCGATCAAAGTATCCGAAGAGCAAAGTGCACGATTGGACCGTGGGCCAGAATATATCCATTCCTTTGGCTTGACATGGATCATCACCACCTATCATATAACGGTCCAGCGGTTGCCGATGGTCGGAGAACAGATCATGGTCTCAACACAGGCAAAAGAGTACAATAAATATTTTTGCTACCGCTATTTTTGGCTGCATGACGCCCAAGGAAATGAATTAGTGAAGATCGAGTCGGTGTTTGCATTGATGGATCTGGCGACTCGCAAAGTCAGCAGTGTTCCAGATGAGATCGTCACACCGTTTGAAAGTGAAAAAATCAAGCGTATCAAGCGTTACCCTAAAATCGATTCTCCGAAAAAGGAGCAATTTCTTCCTTATCGGGTTCGGTTTTATGACATCGACAGCAATCAGCACGTCAACAATGCGATGTACTTTAATTGGCTGTTGGATGTCTTAGGCTATGAATTTTTGACGACTCATCAGGTGCAGGAAATAACGATTCGTTTTGATCGGGAAGTCGAGTATGGCAACTTGGTAGAAAGTCACTATGAAATAGTGGAAAATGAGGACAGTTTAGAAACACTCCATGAAATCAAAATCGAAGAGACGACCTATTGCGAAGCTGCAATGAAGTGGCAAAAACGTCCAAAAAAATAATCAGTTCAAAAAAACGCACCTCTACTCGTTAGTAATTGACCTGCTCGTAAAGAGATCAATTACTAAAAACAAGTGAAGGTGCGGTCTTTTTTTGTTTCTAACATAAAAGGGGGTCAGTGTTCCATAAAGTCGTGTAATTCAGCTAATGGCAACCCGCGATTTTTGGCGATCAGCAGTTTGATGCGGGCTTTTTGGCTATTGATGCTATTGCAAAAAATCACTCCCAGCTCCTGCAACTCTTTTCCGCCACCAGGGTAGCCATAGACGGGTTCGGCAATACCGTTGAAACAGCGGGAGACAAGTACGACTGGAATTTGTTTTGCCAGTAGTTTTTTTAGCGGCGGTAGGGTTTGGGGTGGCAAGTTGCCAGCGCCGAGAGCCTCAATGACTAAGCCATCGATATTGGATTCTGCCAGCGCCTCAAAAAGCTCCCCGTGCATGCCGGCATAAGCTTTAACGATCGGAATCAAACCATCGACCCGATCGACATCCAATTGACGGCTGTCCAATAATTCCTGCATGAATAATATGCGATTTTTGGTGACTAAGCCAATCGGACCTAGGGTTGGTGTGCGGAAAGTCGCCACATTGGTGGTATGGGTTTTTGTGACATAACGAGCAGAATGGATCTCATCATTCATCACCACCAGCACCCCTTTTTTTTGGGCATCCTCACATTTGGCGACACGGATGGCACTTTCAAAATTATACAAGCCATCACTACCCACCTCATTGCTGGAGCGCATGGCACCGGTCACGACGATAGGCAGTTGATTGCCAATCGTTGTATCTAGGAAAAAGGCCGTTTCTTCCAACGTATCGGTTCCATGAGTGACCACTACACCATCGATCCCACTTAAATGGGCCAATTGGATGCGTTCTTTGATTTGCAGCATTTGCTCAGGCGCAATGTGAGGACTAGGTAGATTAAAGATATCTTCAACGATTAGTTCCACGTCGTCATCGATATGGATAGGGGCGTCCATCAATGGGTTAATGACATCTGGGCTGACTCCGCCAGTCAGGACATCTTCTTTCATGGCGATGGTACCGCCTGTATGCAAAACGAGGATTTTTTTCATTTTCGTCACCTCAAAGATTATTTTACTCATAACTCCAAAACTATTGTATACTAATCAAATAAGAAAACAAGCAAGGTGAGGAAAAATGATTCGAATTGGTTGTACGACATTTAGTGAACACGGTTCTATTGTTCAAAGAAAAACATCAAAACTTTTTGAATATGCCAGTGTCTTTCCTGTGGTTGAACTGGATACGTCTTATCATTATCTGCCCAAAGAGAAGGATGTACGGAATTGGCTGACACAAGTGCCGGATAATTTCCGTTTTATTCTTAAAGTGCATCAAAGCGTAACGACACAAGGTGATCTGCCCCAAGGGATGTCGATGGCCGAGGCATTGGCCGCTTTCAAGCAAGCCATTCAGCCAATGGTGTCTGCTGGTCGCTTGTATTGTTTGCTGGCACAATTCCCAAATCAGTTTAAATGTACCAAAGAAAACGTGGCCTATTTAGACGAAGTACGTCAGTGGTTTGCAGACTATCCAGTAGCGATCGAGCTGCGGGATAATAGCTGGTATCAACCGGAATTTTGTTCTTCGATGCAAGCCTATATGCACAAGCAAAAATTCTCGCTTGTCATTGTCGATGAGCCTAAGAAACTATCCACTACCGTTCCTTTAATGCCCCTTGTGACCAATCCGGCATTTGCCTTGTGTCGTTTCCATGGCAGAAATGATGTGGGCTGGACCGCTACTGGACCGGATGCCAAAAAGAAACGGACACTCTACCGTTACAATGAGAAAGAGTTAAGTGAATTACGTCAAGCAGTCGAAAAAGCAGCAGCGAAAGCGCAAGAAGTTGCTGTCATTTTTAACAACAATGCTGGTGGTGATGCAGCGGACAACGCGTTAGCCTTGATCAAAGCCATGGACATTGATTATCAGCAACTGAATCCTAGCCAATTAGAGCTATTTTGAGGAGTTATATGATTAAAGCAATTTTTTTTGATATTGATGGCACATTGATTGCGAATAATGGAAAAGCAATGGCAAGTACCCGAGCGGCAATCGAAGAAGCCAGAAAACAAGGGGGTTTATGTGGAGTGGCCACCGGTCGTGGACCGGTGGAATTAGAAAAGGTCATTGATTATCTGGATCTGGATATGTTTGTCACCTATAATGGGCAGCTTGTCTATACGAAACAAAACTTGATTTATGCCAAGCCTTTTTCCAAGAAAATACTCGAAGAAATCGTTGCCTATGCCGATGAAAATTATCGACAGGTAATGTTTGGGGGAGAAACCAAAGTAGCCGGCAGCTTGACGATTCGTTTAAGCCAATCACCAGTGATGCAGCGCTATCTGCGATTCGTCCCAAAGAAGTTTCCCGTTGGGGTGCTCAAAAAATTGCTCCAGCGTTTTAGCCCGAATCGCAATGCCAAACGGTATCAATCGTTGGATATTTTGCGAGAACCGATCTATCAATGCATTATGCTGAGTCCAGAATCAGAAAAAGCAAAGCTAAAGCAAAAACTGCCTTCCTGTGATTTTCAACGATCCAATGCCTATTCAGTGGATATCGTTCCCAAGAAAGGCTCAAAGTTGAAGGGAATCCATGAATTTTTGGCATATGAAGGGATCGCGATTGAAGAAGCGATGGCTTTTGGCGATCATGAAAACGATAGGGAGATGCTGAAAGGGATCGGTGTGGGTGTTGCGATGGGCAATGCACAGCAAGCCACAAAGGATGTGGCGGATTATGTCACTTTGTCCAATAATCAGGATGGGATCGCACAGGCACTGAGACACTATGGCATCATTGACGAACTATGAAAAAAATCACAACTGCGAAGTTGAACGATGGAGGAAAATCATGAGTCCTTTTGAAATGACAGAAGAATTTCATCAAACCTTTGATCCAACACGTCCGGAGCAACCACGGCCATTTACACCAGAAAAGGCCAGTTTCCGCGCAGGGTTCAAAGTAGAAGAATTAGTTGAGTTTTTGTATGCAGCTGCCAATAATGATTCGGAAATGTTTGAGCAGTCAGTGGCAGCTCTTCATCAAGGAATCGAGCAAGCAAAAGAAAAAATCACAAGCAAAGAAAAGCCGGTGACCGATACGTTAGTCGAGCAAGTCGATGCGTTATGTGATCTTTTGTACTTTACTTATGGCTCCTTTTCATTATTAGGGGTAGATCCGGCACCGATTTTAGCCATCGTTCATGAAGCCAACATGGGGAAACTTTTCCCCGATGGCCAGCCTCATTATCATCCAGTGACACATAAAGTCATGAAACCTGCAGATTGGGAAGAACGCTTTGCGCCAGAGCCCCGTATCAAGGCAGAAATTGAACGACAGATCGCCGCGAAAAAAGAGCGTTGACTTGTCAATGAGCAACTACTAAAAAAAGATGTCCTTGCACAAGTGCAAAGGACATCTTTTTTTAGCTGCCGGTTTTCCGGCATTTTTTCATTGTCTGAATAGTATTAATCAAAAAAGGTGTAATACAAGGTGCGCACAGCGGCTTTCTCTTGCTCTTTGTGGATACCGAACATAATGCTGACTTCGGAAGAACCTTGGTTGATCATTTCCAAGTTGATATTTTTACGGGCTAAAGCGGCAGTACTGTCCGCTGTGATCCCTACCCGTTGACGCATTCCTTCACCTACGACCACCACCATCGACAAGTCGTGGGTCATGCGCAATTCATCCGGATCGATTTCATAGGCGATTTTACGCAACAATTCTTCTTCCAGAATAGGGTTTAATTGATTGGCTCGCATAATGATGGAAATATCATCGATTCCAGAAGGCATATGCTCATAGTTCAAGTCAAACTCTTTGAATATTTCGAGAACGCGTAAAGTAAAACCAACTTCTCGGTTCATCAAATATTTGCGGATATAGATCATACAAAAGCCTTCATCACTGGCAACACCGACAACTGGTCGTGTTAGATTGTCCCGTTGGTTAGTGATCATCGTCCCTGGGTGGGTGGGGTTATTGGTATTCTTGATTACCACTGGAATCTTGGCCCGATAAGAAGGCATCAGCGCCTCATCATGCAAGACGGTAAAGCCGGCATAAGAAAGTTCCCGCATTTCTCGGTAAGTCAGTTCTTTGATAGGTTCCGGATGATGGACATAGCCAGGATGAGCCGAAAAGATACCATCAACATCGGTAAAGTTTTCATAAAGTGTCGCATTGACGCCGGCTGCTACTAACGCACCAGAGATATCTGATCCTCCCCGAGAGAAGGTGCAGATTTCACTGGTCTCGGTATAGCCGAAAAATCCTGGGATCACTAAAATTTCTTCTGTGTTGGCCCAAGCCTTGATTTTTGTGTAAGATGCAGGCAAAATCCGGGCATTTTGAGGTTCATCAGAGACTAAGATCCCCAGTTCCTCCGGATTTAAATAACGGGCTGCTAGTCCTGAACGCTGTAAGATCCCAGCAATCAGACGGGCGTTATTGTCTTCTCCGCTGGCTAAGATCTTGTCGTAAAAATGAGGATCATTCGTAGACAATGTCAAAAACTGCTGCAGAGCAGTTTGAATCTCTGCCAATATTTCCGGTGCCACTTGAAAAGGTGCGGCGATGGCCGCATAGCGTGCATAAATTTCTGCTAATAAAGGACGGACATCTTGAGAAGCAATCAGTCCTTCACAGGTGGCTAATAAGAGATCGGTCACTTTGGTATCAGCTGCGTTACGTTTGCCTGGCGCAGAAACAACAACAAAGCGACGTTGCGGATCTGCTTGGATAATATCAACTACTTTTTGCACTTGCTCGGCTGAAGCAAGTGAACTACCACCAAATTTTGCTACTTTCATCTTCCATTACTCCTGTTCAAGCTTTTTTCTAGAGTACAGTTTCAAATGTGAGAAATCAAGGTATTTCTTAAAAAAGGCGCCAAAAAAATAGTGGAATCCGTTTTTGATTCCGGCTCTTGCAAAGGAATTTGGCGGGGATTTGTTAAAAAAAGAACGGAAAATTTTACGAAGTCGCAAAAAAGTCAATCTTTTTTGCCACAATTTAATGCTTGATTTTTTTCTTTATGCTATAATCTAGCGTAGATGCTTTTTTTGAAAAGGGACAGATGGGTCCTTTTATTTGAGATACCTTACATACCCAAAAACGGATCTGTGAAACTGCGGATTTCATACGAAAAGTGTAGATTTGAAAATTGGAGGAGCCATAAAATGGGAACAAATATCATCTTTGGAATCGTTATTGCCATTGTCGTCATCGCGGCGATCTTATATGCGATCGGTTACTTTATGCGAAAGAAAAATCAGGAAAAACTGGATGTCTTAGAGAAACGTAAAGAGAACCTGTTTGATTTGCCGGTCATTGAAGAAGTCGATGAAGTGAAAAAAATGCACTTGGTGGGTCAAAGCCAAAACACATTCCGAGAATGGAACCAACAATGGACTGATATTTCCACCTCCTCATTCGCGGAACTGGAAAGCCAAATCTTTGAAGTCGAAGAGTTGAACGAACGGATTCGCTTTTTCAAAGCCAAGACAGCGATCGAACAAGCCGAAGCAACCATGGATGATATGGAGCGTCAAGTCGAAGAGATCCGCGCCGGCTTGAAAGAACTTCGTGAAAGTGAAGAACGCAATTCCTTGGAAGTCCAAAAAGCATTGGATGTTTATGAAGACTTGAAGAAAAACTTGCGGGAACACGGGGATGAATTTGGTCCAGCATATAACGAATTGCAAAAGCAAATCAAAAATATCGAGATCGAATTCACACAATTTGTTACCCTTAATACTTCTGGTGATCCTGTAGAAGCTCGGGAAGTTTTAGAACAAGCAGAGCAGCATACCTATGAAGTCGAAGATTTAATGAAACGAATCCCAGCAGCTTACGAAGAGTTGAATCGTACATTCCCTGATCAATTAAAAGAAATCCAAGATGGATACAAGAAATTATTAGAGCAAAAATATGTCTTCCCTGAAGTCAACTTCCAAGAAGATATCAACCGCGTGAAAAAACGGGTCGAAAATTCAATGAACGACTTGGCAAAAACAGAAGTTGCTTCCGTTGAAGTCGCGAACCGTGATACAGCCAGCGACATCGATGCTTTGTATACCGTGATGGAACGTGAAATCAATGCCAAGAAGTATGTCCTTAAAAATCGCCAAGTGATCGTTGATTACATTGATCACGCAACGAAGAACAATCGTCAGTTGTTGATCGAGTTGGATCACACTGCACAAAGCTATACATTGAATCACAATGAATTAGGCCGAGTACGCGGTTTCCAAACAGAAGTCGATGAATTGGCTCGCCGCAACAATGACTACTTACCGCAATTGGAAAAACATGAGATTCCTTATTCTGAAGTGCAAAGTTTTTATAAAGATGCTTACAAGATCTTAGATGATGTGGAAGCACAACAAGTCGAGATCGATGAAGCGTTAAGTGATCTACGCCGTGGTGAAAAAGTCGCGCAAGAGAAAGTCGAAAACTTCGAATTTCGTTTACGTAACCTAAAACGGTTTGTTGAAAAACAACGGTTACCAGGTTTACCTGGTGAATACTTGGAATTCTTCTTTGTGGCAACAGATCGAGTCGAAGAACTAGGCAAGGAATTGAACAAAATCCGCATCAATATGCAAGAAATCAATAAGTTGGTTTCTGTTTGTGAAGAAGACTTAGACATTCTCGATGAACAAACGAAAGATTTGGTGGATGCTGCCGCATTAACGGAACAAATGATGCAATACGCTAACCGTTACCGTCATTCACACGCAGACATCAAAGCAGCGATCGATAAGAGCCTGTATCTTTTCACGCATGAGTATCGTTACCAAGATGCATTGGATGAAATCGGGACCGCGTTGGAACGGGTAGAACCCGGTGCCTTCAAACGAATCGAAAACTTCTATTTCAAAAATCGTGACTTAGTATAATCAAAAGCCAGCAGTGAAATACTGTCTGGCTTTTTTATTTGCACCAGGCATGGCAACTAACTAAGAGGAGAAAGTCCACTGCGAGGGAAGACTGGTTCGTGAAAGTAGTAGTATACCGTATTGGAAATCCGATGGAGCGATATAAAAAATTCTCTACTCGCTGTAACACCTTTTGAAAAAATTGATTATAATCATGCACTGTAGGATGATTTTTTGTCTTGATACTCCCACCGTCGCCACCGTTTACGGGGCAACAAAAAAAGGAAAGACAAGCTTTCCGGTTTCGGCGTTTATGTAGTTTTTTCAGCGGTGTCATGGTATAATAAATATGTAAAGAGGAGTTGCGACAACAACTCCCCTTAGACAGCACCGATTAAAGAACGGTGGCGAGTATAACTATATCAAAAAGAAATAGCTAGTCTCCGGCTAAAGTGACGGCTATTTCTTTTTGTCGTTTATAAGCAACTTGACAACCAGACTGATCAAAGCAATGGTAAACATACCAAAGCCAAGGATGGTCTGAATTGTTTCGTATGCAGACAAAAGGCGTCTCCTTTCATAAGATATTGGAAGCACGCTCATACGCACCACCTCACTTTCAATGGATAGCCACCGTCGATTAAACTTTACTGTCACAAACAATTATATCATATGAACCAGTTTGATTCCTTAACGTTAAAGGAATTGAACTGGTTTTTTGCTTGCTGCTAACTAATTATGCTCGTAAGGGGAGATTACTTGGTGTGATCGGACGAAATCAAACACGTTCTTATGACAACCTGCAAGGAATATCATGAAAAAAAACAGAGAACAGAGACTATTTAATATGGGATGTACTTGATGATCTAGCTAGAGGGCTGAAGCCAAAGACTGATCCAAAATCCAATCATCTGATGACTTATTTACGAAGCTACTACTGCTTATGTAAGTAAACGGAAGATGAAAGTGAAAAACAAGAGATACTGGAGAAAATGAAAGAGGTTGTTTTCTCACAACTCGATCAGCAGCTATCGATTTAGCGAGAATAAAGACGCAAACAAATTCTATCATTATGATAGAATTAAATAAAAATACAAGGAAGCGACTATAATAGTCAAAATCAAAGAAGAAAACGGGCAATTTATAGTTTATATAAAAGAGGAGATAGTTGGGAGTTTTTAGACTAAAGACGAAGATTAGGCATTAGCGGACGAACAAACAAAATATCCTGAAGAGAAGTGGGGTGATAATAGCAAAAGGAGTATCTAAAATGACGCCTGAAATTATCTATTTGACCGTTAATGAAGTGCTAGACGTACTGATAGACTCCTGTAGCTGATACATTAATGGCAAAAAGAAGGACCGTTAGATAATAATGGCCCGACGGATGGCTTCAAGGAATTGATGAAAGCTGCAGGCTATCATTTATGTTATACCTACTCTAATGACCGAGAATGTAATCTTGGTTGATTGAAAGAAAGCAGGCGTCATTAAATGATAAAGAAAACGGCAATCTTATTTTATAGATAGTAAGAGAACTAGAGAATGGACAGTTATTGTGATGAATCATTATTCAAAAGAGTTAGTCGGATTTTTAAAGGAAGACGCTACAGCTGATAATTTGCACTTTACGCAAAAGAAGAGTTAGGTATTTTTACAGAGACTGAAGCAAATGAACTCATTGATTCAATCAACGAGTTGAAAGACGATGAAAACACGATTCATAATGGTCACAAAAAAATGGCATTGAAGAGTGGTTTTCTGGAACACTTTTAGGCGGGAACAATGATTGATTGCTCTAGCTGATAACTTATTTGCCAATCTGGATTTCTGTGAGTTTGAGGAGGGGAAGCGATACTACATTTCTCCTTTGGAAATATTCTCTGGAGTAGCTGATGCAGGTTACAAGCTTGCGAGAAATGCAATTTATAAGACTCAATTTCTATTAAAGAAAGGTGGACAAAATGACAGTTAACTTCATAAAGATGAATGATAAATATAAACAAGGAGTTATAAATATTTTTAATTATTATATCGAAACAACAACATCCGCATATAGAGAGCAAACTGTTAACGATGATTTTTTTACGAATTTTTGTGAAAGCAGCGATACTTCTTGTAGTTTTGCTGTTGAAAATGATGAGGGCGATTTAGTCGGATTTTGCTTATTAGAAAAGTATATACCCCTAAATACCTTTTCAAAAGCAGCTGAAATTATGTATTTTATTCATCCAGAACATACTGGTAAAGGAATTGGTACGCTTGCTTTAAGAAGGCTAGAAATTGAAGCAAAAAAAAGAAATATTACTAGAT
>NZ_JALAHI010000041.1 GCF_022711995.1 Enterococcus sp. | reverse complement strand
AATAAATAAATATGACATATACTGATGGACTGCCTAATTGAGTGAGAACAGAATGATAAAAATAAGTTGGAGAGGAGTTCGCCTTTGTGAAGGGATTTTTGTTATTACTTCAGTTGGACAGACTAACCTTCTTTTACAGAAAGGAAAAAAGTATTTTCGGTTCTATTATGAGAATTTTCTGAAAATGTTGAGAAGAGGGAAAAGTTTTCCCGGATTTAGATTTTAGTTTGCTAAAAATTGTACGTATAATTTCTAATAACCTTAGTGGGATTGAGGATGGTGAAAGAATGCGAAAAAAAATGCAGCTTGTAAGTATCGTCTTTTTCCTATTTGTTCATTTTTCGGTTTCCGTTGCTGCTGAAGAAATGGCGCTAACTGAAGAGTCGATACAAGAGTCGCAACCTTCAGTGGATGGGTCACAGACGGAAGAATCGTCAATTGAAGAAAGCTCACAAGAGGAAACTTCTCAGTCAGAAGTTTCTCAACCAACAAGTGATGAAAGTTCATCGACGACTGACTCCTCTTCAGCTCAGCAACAGGAATCTATGGAACGACCCACAGTTTTTGCAGGGGATGCTGAATCTGTAGTTGAGGAAATAGGTACCGCAGAAAGTCCCTATCTAGTGACGAATTTTTCCGAATTGAAACAAGCACTGGCTGCCGCTTTAGATTCTGAGGCAACGAAGTATATTCAATTCCAGAATGACATTGTCTATGATGGCACTGCAACCATCAAACAAAATACAGTGATCGATGGCAATGGCTTTGCTCTTTTGTACAATGGAACAAATTATGGTGGTGCTCATTTTAGCACAGGAGCCAACAACATTTCGGTTACCTATAAAAATTTGTCCTTTGGTAATAGCGCCTATCCGAATAGTACCTATTATGGCATCTTATTCACAGGAAACTCAAATGTCCATTTCACGGTAGAAAATATCAATTATAATATCAAAATTGGTGGTCAGCCTTTTTGGGGGAACAATGATGCGGGAAATACGTTAGAGATAAGAGGTCAGAATCAATTTTATTCTTCAGGTTCTTCTTATGGTGGAGAATTTGTCGAAGGGTTTCGAAATGTTCTCTTTGCGGAAGGGAGCAATACCTCTATCTACAATGATACTCCTACAGCGTTGGCTATTTTTTGGAGCACTGCACAAACGGTGGCCATTGCAAAAAAAGCAGTCGTTTCAATTGAAACAAGCAAGCGGACACTTTTCTATGGGGATAATGCCACACTAAACATCCAAGAGCAAGCAGAGTTTCGTTTCAAAAAAATTTATGGCACCAATAACCCAACGAATGATGTGAGTTTGACTTATGGCGGCACACTGACCGGAAATTTAGCCGAAGATTCTCTGGCTCAGTTTACGACAGATACAAGTGGTTTTTCGGGAAATAGTCCAAGCTTCAATCTATCTTCGCCAGATTACTTGGTTTTCGAGAATTCTTCAGCAAAGCAAGTCTTTACTTCCGGATTTGATCCAAAACTGACTCGAAAGGATACGGACGCCGATACCTATAGCATCAGCTATTTAACTGCAGGGAAACAGACGAGTTATCTTTCCAATGCTCAAACGAATACGACATATACCATGACAACAGCACTCATCGAAAACGGCTATTCAATGGCCTACAGCCGTATGCCAAAAATTGACAGTATGTCTGCGACACCGGAAGTCGCTGCGGATGTTAGCAGCATTCATGGACAGATTGACGCAGTAACGCCTTCAGCACTTGCAGGGCAAAAAGTCCAGTATAAGCTTGCCGCTAAGAAATTATACAGCGGTGCCGATAGTACCGACGAAACAGCCCAAACCAGTATTGAGCAGGCTACCGAGGCAACGGGGGTTCTTGAAGGGAAGGAAATAACCTTAGATGACAGTTCTCAGCCAATAGGTGCAGACACAAAAGCGACCTTCAACGAATTGTTTGCTGGCGGCTATTATTTGTATGCGAAAGTCGAAGGTTCTCGCATTCCTGGTTATACTTTCCAAAGTACTTGGCAAGAAGTAACGGTAGAAGTACCTAAATTTATTTTGACGCAATTTTCCCATCCCGCAATGGCATTTCAGAGCCCAGTTCCGGGGCAGTTTGGGAAAGAACGAAATCTCGATGAATACACAGTCCGAAATGCTGGCAATGTGCCAACGACATTGAGTCTGAAACGTGTGACACGGGATCCTGAAAGTGCCTCACCTATTTCACTGGTGGAGCAATTTGTAAGTTATGATCAGGAATTGCTGCTTTCTTTGATTGCCGAAAAAGCGGATAGCAAAGAAAAAATCACATTGGGTCCTTTGATCGAGAAGGAGGACATAGATCAGCCGACGATTCCGCTCAATCCTTTTTGGGCGTCAGATAATCAGGCAGCTCTTTATTTTAATGGCAACTATTCCGGACCAATGATTGGACCGCAGACCATTCGTTACCATTTATCATTTGCCATCGCAGAAAATAATACGAGTCAAGAGGAGTAGATGATGGAAGAAAAAAAGAAACAAAAAAAACGAATGTTAATTTTAATCCTTCTTTTGCTCTTACTTTTGGGAGGGTATGGTGTCTATCATTTCTTCTTCGCTCCAAAACCGGCACCCATGACGGTCATTAGTGGAGATTTCTTACCAGAAGGAAAAGATGCAAAAAAAATGTCGGATAAAGAACTGGCTGCTCTTGCACAAAAGAAAGTGGATGAGAGCAATTTCAATATGATGATCGTCTCAGAAGCAGTGATCGACAGTACAACACAAACAGGTCAGTTAGCAATCAAGAATCCTGAAAGTAACGCTTATCCGATCAATGTCGAGATTAAAGAAGATAAAACGGGGCAACTGATTTATACGTCAGGGGCGATTTATCCCGGAGAAGAAATCAAAGAGGTTCATCTGGAACACGCGCTGGCAAAGGGCGAGTATCAGACGACAGCCACGTTCAGCCTCTATGATTCTCAAACGAAGAAAAAGCAAGGAGAAGTTTCTGCAGGAGTCACTATTTTTGTTAAATAAATCAGGGTTCACAACAATTTTGTTTTTATTAATAAATTTTCAATAATATGGAGGAAATGATATGAAAAAAATACTAGCGATCTTATTAACATCCGGTGTAGTTTTGGGCGCAGCAACTATTGTCTATGCGGAAGATGGAACTGAAAGTGGTAGCCAGCAAACCATTAGCGGTGAAACTACTGCTGATATTCAAGTAAACGGAACACTGGGTGCGGATAACACGGATCCGAATGCCAATATTCCTGAAGGTGACACCAATTGGATCAATGTGACTGTACCAACCAAAACAATTTTTTATAATACAGCGGCTAATCCAGCAATTGTAGCGCCTTCATATACCATTCAGAACAATTCAGGACGTCCTGTGACTGTGATGGCCAATGGTTTTACTCCGAATGGAACGAATCCCACATTACCAACTGATTTTACTTTGAAATTGGCAGTGACGGGAACGGCAGATAATGCGGCAACCACGGCTTCGACTAATTTGATTACCGATGGAACCATTGTTTCTTCGTTGAATTCTCCACTCATAACATTAGCAAACGTAAAAAATCAACAGCAAGCGGCAGATTCTACGGGAACACCAGTCAACAACAAAGCGACATTCACCTATACGGGAAGTGCGACCACTACGACTCAAGTCAATGTCAACTATACATTGAATCTTAAATTTGATGCGGTGAAATGGGACTAATCATGAATGAGGTGAGTGCATGGCTACTGGATCAGATATTCAAGTTTCTGGTCAATTAGGGCTTGAAACTGCCGACAGCAATCCGGGCGGACTGGATCAAGTAAATCAACATTCAGGAGTCGCAACTGTTTCGGTTACGCCGCATTATGTTGTGACGCAAGAATTCCCAAAAACTGGCGAAGTGGAGCAATCTGTTTTGACATGGTCTGGGATAGGCTTGTTAGCTATTCTCCTTTTTGTGGTCTTAAATAAAAGAGAACAGCGGAAGGAAACCCATTGATTGCGATGGGTTGAAACCAGAGCTCCTTTTGCAAATCTAGTTCATTGGAAGAGCATAGTCTCCCAGGTTTAATATTTCGATCATGGGGACTGTGACATAAGTCAACATCCAACAAGTGAAACCGAATCCTATGCTATTGCGACGAGGAGCCACTGCACCGCAGGAGCAATACTATATCATGTTCGGATGCTGTTACTTGTAGGAGACTTATGGCACAGTCTCTTTTTTTGCTTCTTATTGCTTCATACTCAGAAAGCTTCGTCATAATAAATCGATTGACGGAATCAAATGGATACAGCCCTTGAAGCAAGTAAAAAGCGTTGATTGAGCTTCTTGTCCATAGAGCAGGTAAATGAATAAAAAGGTGTAGATAAGAAAACAATTTGTTATACTGAAGCTGTATCCAGCCAATAAAGATTGATTCTGTCGTTTAAGCATGTATTTCTGTATGCCGACGGATTTACAAGTAGCCAGAGCATTTTTTGTAAAAGGTATTTAATGAAAGAAGTGGAGTGTGAAAGTTATGAAAAAAATCGTGATCGATCAAGCATTCTGGGAAATCTTTCCCCAAGCACAAATTCGTTGTCTTGTTGTGAAAGGGATCGATAACTCAACAGATCCTGCAAAAGAAAGTTATTTTACCGAATTGTTGGAAAACGGCAAGCAAGAAGCCAAGCAGTTCTTAACGAATGAAACCTTCAGTGAAAATCAAGTTATCCAAGAATGGCGGGAAGCTTTCCAGAAATTTAAGACAAAAAAAGGAGCCCGTTCTTCTATTGAAGCATTGTTGAAGCGGGTCAATCAAGATCGAACGTTTTTTCCAATTAATCCATTAGTAGATCTCTACAATAGTGTCTCTATGAAGTATGGGATGCCATTAGGCGGAGAAGATTTGGCTGCAATCAAAGGGGATTTGCACCTCGGTCTAGCTAAGGGTGGGGAGTCATTTTTCCCATTAGGCGCAGAAGCGGATGCCCCAGCTCTAGCAGGCGAAGTGATTTACTATGACGAGCAAGGAGCCATCTGCCGTTGTTTAAATTGGCGAGAAGCGCAACGCACGATGTTAAAAGAAGAAACCGTCGATGCAGTATTGTTCATTGAATCAATCAATGAAGAACAACATTTGCGAGCTGATGCCGCAATGGCTGAGTTGAAAAAATTAGTTGAGGACTACTTCAAAGTTGAAAGCAGCCAGTATGTCTTGAACCGAGATAATACGGAAGTAGGGATTTAAGAGCAATCAAAAGAAGGTAGCTTAAAAAGTATCTATTTTGGTTTGCTGGATGAAGCGCCCCCTAAAAGTTGGCCCAAAAATCTAACTTTTAGGGGGCCTTTCGTTCTTTCTTCGACGATCTCAGCCAAAGATCTCAATTTCATAAGAAAACAATCATGCAGGAGGCAAGTATTGTCTTGAAACTAACCTAGGCATGGTAAAATGAGGAATCGACATGGATTCATTGAATAGAAAGGAAAGGTGCGTAATACGTAATGACAGACTTATTCTATCAACTATTGACCACACCTAAAATCAAGCGGTGGATCCTACTACTTGATCAATTGGAAGATACATACATTACGGGAAATCAGTTGGCAAAATTATTGGACTGTACCAGACGTACCGTGATCAATGATGTCAAAGAAATCAAAAGGGGATTCAACGAAGCAATCTTTCTTTTAGGAGATGAGAATGGTTACTTACTGGAACTCCAAGATCCACGCCTGTATTATCAAAAGAAACAAGAACTTCTTGAAGGAGAGCGCCTGTTTCAAATGGTTGATACACTCTTTGAGGATCAAAGACGGACCAATCATGAGTGGGCCGCCCAGTTACAGTTGTCGCCAGCCACGTTTGCTCGAACCAAACGACAGCTTAATGCTATTTTAGACACCAATTACGGGATAACTCTTTCCCCAGCGACCAATGAGATTATCGGAAAAGAGACGAGGATTCGCCAATTTTTTTATGAGTTTTATTTCACGTTGCCTCTTTACCCCAAGGCATTAGCCCAAAAAGTACGGCAGATGCATGATCAAGAACCGATACGTCCGTCGTCCAAATGGCAGTTGAAACAGACCCCGTTGCAGGGATGGACGACGATCACTTGTAAACGAATCAAGCAAGGCCATGTTTTAATACAAGAAGGTGCAGATCAGGAACTTTGCCAAAAACTTGCGCTAGCTTTGGATCCATCCTGTCGGTTAGACTTGCCGGCTCAAGACAAAGCATGTCTCTTTTTGGCGGCATTAGAGGAGCAGCAGTTTTTCCGTCCAGTGGTCCAAACGGAATTTATCTACCATTTCTCACCTAGTCATTGGGGAACGCTGATCGAAGCAACAGAAACAGAACGGCATGGCCTTTTAGTTCAAACATTGATTCACTTGATGAAAGAATTCTTTCACTTACCTTATGAATTAGATGATGGAATAAATGATGAAGGAGAAACAAGCCTTGCGGAAGAGAAGTTATTTGAACAGCTATCCGCCCTTATTTTAAAAGAAAAGCAAAAACTGGATCAGTCCATTTCTGTTTCGTTTCGACTTATTGGTCCCAAGGTTTTGCAGGAATGGATCAAAAAAGAAGTACGCAAGCAGTTAGAAATAAATGGGTATTGGTTGTTTGAAGGAGAATTGTCTGCTCAAGGAGGCGTCATGCCTCGCATTCAAATTACAAATCACCCAAATCTTCATCCAACCACTATCTGTCTTCAAATGATACCGGATGAAGAAGAGATCAAAGAAAAAATAGAAATGTATAAACTGGGTTAAGTGAAGATCGTTAGGTTCGTACTAGCGATTTTTTTGTTTTGTCGTAAACATCTTTAGCCAGTTTGCGAAAAAGATATTTCGCTGCTTGTGAAGGATTTGAAAAAGATAGAAGTGTTGAAAAAATAGCCTAAACTACGTATCACAGGATTTCTGAGGTTGGCTGCTTTGGTGTGTGAAAATATAGCTCTGGTCAAGAAAGAATTGAATTTGAAATAAACGTGAGTGGCAATGGCATTTCTTAGACTCGAACTAGTAATGCACCTTTATCTGCACAAAGAGTTTTCGGCAGTTCTCAAAAGTCTCTTTTTAAGATCTGAGACTGCTATTTCAGATATTTCACTGGGTTGTGAAAAAGTTGATGTTTACCTTTTTTTCGACTGTTATATACTTATCCCAGTAAAAGAAACACGAAAAGTGTGATTTTTACAGAGCTTTTTTGTTTCAAAAATCTTCGTTTTTAAGACAACTTTTTGCTTGATAAGCTGTTCATTGAAACCGTTGAATTAACAACTATCCTCAGACATTCGATTGAATCGAATGTCTTTTTTGTCGTTTCCCCAAAAACGAAGAATTTTGATTCAATCCAAGGGGGAGGGATATGAAGAATAACAGAACTGGGTTGTTGGTTATTGCTGGAATCATTGTGTTTTTTTACTGTGGGATGGCGACAGCTGCAGAAGTCCAGCAAGTTGAAACAACAGGTACCATCGGATTCACAGGGACCTATAAACCAAAAGGAACACCAGACCCAACACCGCCTGAGAGTATTGTGAAGCCATCTATACGTCCAGATCTGACATTGCCGCAAACAAATGAACGGGATGATTCATGGCTTATTTGGCTCGGATTATTCTTGGTCAGTGTTGTCGGTACTATTTGGAAGCGAAAGCAGAAACAGACAAATCATTAAGAAAGTAGGAATTATGAAGATGAAATTTATTCGTTTAGCAACGATCACTGCATTATCAACCACTCTATTCGCAGGAGGAGCAGCTGTTGTTTTTGCCGATGAAGTGAAAGAAGTAACAACCGAAGGACAAATCAAGTTTGAAGCGGATGAAGAAGGCGAGTTAGTAATTATCCCGCCAATTACAGAACCAGAGGTTATTATCCCGCCAATCGTTGAGCCAGTCACTGGTCCACTATCCATTCTACAAGCGCCAACAATGAACTTTGGTTCGCAGGTCATCTCTAACCAAGACCGGACCTACAATATGGTTGCTGAGATGGCTAACTTAGCCGATGGGTCAGGTCAAACGCCATATGTCAGCTTTGCTCAAGTCCAAGACGTTCGGGGAACGAATGCAGGCTGGGACTTGCAAGTAAGTTTAAGTGACTTTAAGTCGAATACCCAAAATAACATTCTAACGGGTGCGGAAATTTCTCTTGTCGATTCCTTCATACGATATGAGGGGAATAATCCCAACAACGCGCCGACGAATCACGCTGCTGGTCTGAAACTGTTGCCTAATGGTGCCGCGCGTTCTGTGATGACAGCAGCTGAAGGTCAAGGTGCTGGTGCTTCTTCTGTTGTTTGGGGAGACCAAGCAGACTTAAATGCACAATTGACAGCAGAAGGGTTTGATCCGGAAACGGATGTGGTGGAGAACAAGGCAATCCAATTATTCATTCCTGGAGCAACAGCTAAAGATGCGACAACGTACACGTCAACATTGACATGGGAATTAACCTCAACACCTGGAGAAGATGCCTAAGTCCGCTAAATGAAATGGATGAGATACAACTGACAGCGTCGCAGGAAATTGTGACGCTGTTTTTCTAAGAAAGGAGATTTTATTTGAAAAAAACAGCTTTAGGTATTTTGCGGCAAGTCTGCTCTTTCTGTCTGCTACTGTTGGTTTTTTTCCCAATAGTGACTCATGGGGAGGAGACTGCATTAAATTTTCATGTCACTCCTGAATTTCCTGAGAGTCAAGTTGCTGGATCAAATAGTTATTTTGATTTGAATCTAGCTGCTGGAAAAACCGAAAAATTGGCACTGAAAGTTCAAAATACCAGTAGCAAACCGATTCAAATACAGATCACAGCGCATACGGCATATACCAATGTTCATGGGGTCGTTGAATATGGAAAAGATGCGCTAGAACCAGATAGCAGTCTTTCTTATTCACTAGATCAATTAATCGACGCTTCAGATGTCATTGAACTTGCAGGAAATGAGACCAAAACAATCAGTGTTCCTTTACATATGCCGAAAGAATCATTTGAAGGGTTTCTAGCCGGGGGTCTGCGAATCAGTGAAGTCAAAGAAGAACAAGAAACAACCAGCACTGACGAAGGGGTTGCCATCAAGAATGAATTTGCCTATATCGTTGGCGTTGTAGTCACGAATTCAAGGGATTCGGTACAACCTGACCTTGATTTATTAGATGTGTTTGCGGATCAGTTGAATTACCGCAATGTGATCAGTGCTAGGATTCAGAACTATACCCCGACATTTGTTAATCGATTAGCGGTTGAAGCAACGGTTCAGCGGGTAGGTGAGGAGGACATTCTCTATCAAGCCAGTGAAGAAATGATGCAGATGGCGCCAAACTCTAATTTCAACTTTCCCATTTCATTGAATGGCGATCGCTTTCAAAGTGGCGAGTATCTTTTAACATTAAAAGCGACCTCTGGAGAAGATGAATGGGAGTGGAAGCGAACATTCAAGATTGAAGCAGATGAAGCTCGTGCATTGAATCACCGCGATGTCACCATTGCACCAGAGACAAACTGGTGGCTGATTAGTGGGATCGTTCTGCTCGCATTTCTGTTAGGCATTGTTCTTTATCGCATGATTCAGAAGCGGCAAACCTAAGCAAGAGCAATAGGAAGGATTGAATTCTATGACTATGACATTGAGAAAAATGATGCTTGTTTTAAGCATGACGTTAATGGCGATGCAGATACTTCTGCCTATAGGGATGGTTTATGCCGAAACGATCGTGAATCCAGAAGATCAAGAACAAGCACCATTGCCTTCAATGAAAAACTATCTAAATGAGGAAAAAGATTCAACCCCGCGTTTTTTCTTTACTCATTCTCAAATGCAAGGAAATGTTGGCGAAGCAATCAGAGTCCTTTTCTTTTCGGACCAAGAAGTTTCAGAAGCAAGAGTGACTATGCCTAAAGAAGCCAAACTGGTCAAAGAGCAACTGCCAGCAGGGATTATCGTGGTGCAAGAAACACAGACCCAATGGCTCGTCAAAGCTGAACGTCCTCAAAATACGTTTACCCTTCCTGTAGCATTTGACTTGGCAGGCAGCTATCAAGTAACTGTAGCAACGGTCACATATACCATTGAGATTCAAGACAAAGAAATTATGAAAGAAATACCTACCGAGGTGACCGAATCATCTGACGAATCTACGGCCAGCCAAGAGAAGGCACCAGCAGCAGAAAATGAGGACGAGTCGGTAGCAGAAGCTGAAAAGCAAAATGAACCTGTGGAGGAAAAGCCAAATACTCACTCAGACAATGAGCAGCCTGCTAGCAAATCGAAAACAGAGGAAAGAGCGTCATTCTCTGGGGAGACTGCCGAAGTTTCAACGATGGCAGAATTTCGAGCAGCCGTTACAAATCCCGATGTTTCCATCATTTCTGTGCAAGCCAATTTGACTGAATCCAGCGCCAATATCATGACTGTAGAGCGACCGTTACTTATCCAAGGCAATGGGCATACACTCACTTTTGGAAATAATGGCTTTTACTTCCAATTGGCAAATAGAAGTGAAGCAGCGACTTTCCGCATCGAAGACGCAACTATTACAAAAGTAGGAACAACACCATTAGTCAACAGCTCACCAGAGGAAAGTCAAAACTGGACCTTTGAATTGGAAGATATTGCAGAAGTCAATGCCAATACCATGCGGCTTGCTTCGCTTCCAGAGGGGAAGGTTGTTTTTACAGGGGGCAATACGGATTTTACACGGACGAATTCTACCACCACTTTTATTGAAGCGAAAGAAATCGTTGCTCTAAATCAAGCACAGGTAACAATTAATCGAGGAAATGCGACAATTTTCTTTTCTGCAGCTACGGTAACAGCCCCTAAACTAACGGTAGAAAACGACGCATCACTTCTCATTACAACAGCAGGGGGTACGGCGAATACGATTGATTTTAGAGGAGAAAATCCAGAAATCGCGCTGCAATCGGAAGCGCAACTAACCATAAGTACAGTAGGAACAACAGCTACTCCTACAAATACCACCAATAATACGGTTGCACTGACAGGGGTCGCCCCTAAAATTTCTCTAAATGAAAAAAGTCTTTTGCGTCTAACCAGTACCTTGGCGAAAAGAGGCTTGCATTTAGTAGGGGCTGATGCTCAAGTAAGTGTGAAGGATTCGGAATTAGTTGTTACTTCAGCAACACAAGCGACGGTTAATCTGAGTGGAAATCAGCCAATTTTTTCGGCAAAAAACAGTACGATTGAGCTTACTTCAACAACGGGGCAACGAGTAAACTTAGTTGGAGAGACCCCTCAATTGAATCTCTCAAATACTCAGTTAAAGTTGAATGCCACAACAGGTCGCGGGCTCTTTTTGCAAGGAGCGACGCCACAAATTGATTTAGATGATAGTCAATTAGTTGTAGGAGATACAGGGGCTTCTCAAGGAATAATCTTACAAGGCACAGACGCATTCCTTGCTTTGAGAAATCATAGTGAACTTGCTTTATCCGGTGCTGGAACCGGCACAACAGAGAATATTCAGATCGGGAATAATAATGCACGGCCACAGCTTTTAGTTACTAATGGGTCTAAATTATCTGTCACAACCACCAGTGGAACTGGAGGGGCATCAGATACAGCCAATAATGCCATTCATTTAAGAGGTGCTGAACCAAAAGCATCGATTACAAATGAATCCCAACTCACAGTTTCAGTGACTTCGAATGCACGAAGAGGACTCTACTTAAATGGCGCCGGTGGTGAATTGACCATTAAGGATAGCCAATTGGATATAAGCACAATCTCTGGTCAAGGGGTGAATCTCAATGGAAACAATCCAATATTCTTGGCTGAGGAGGCAAAAACGACTATTCGATCCACTTCAGGGCAGCGAATGAATTTGACTGGATCAAATCCTAAAATAACGCTAAGCAAAAGCCAGTTATCAATGAATGCTGCAACTGGACGAGGAATATATTTACAAGGTACCGCCCCGCAAGTTCTTCTAGATGACAGTCAGCTAAACATGGAAGACACAGGTGCTGCTCAAGGGATGATTCTTCAAGGAGAAGATGCGTTCCTTTCTTTGAGTAATCAGAGTGAATTCTCATTGAGCGGTGCTGGGACGGGAACCTTACAAAATATTGCAGTTGGAAATAATAATGCACGGCCTGAGCTTTTAGTTACGGGTGGTTCTAAACTATCTGTCACCACCACCAGCGGAACTGGAGGGGCATCAGATACAGCAAACAATGCGGTGCATTTGAGAGGAAGTAATCCGGTATTGAGAATACTGGATCGTTCGCAAGTTTCTGTAAGGATTCAGTCTGGTGCCAGACGGGCATTTTTTATGAATGGAAATACGGGTAATTTTCAGATAGAAAACAGTGAGCTAGATATCAATGCTGTCTCTGGTCAAGGAATCAGTTTTTCAGGTAGTAATAGCTTGCTTGCCATTAAAGATGGATCAAGGGTATCTAGTCAGACAGGTGTTAACGACAGTATCATTTTATTAGGAACTGAACCGACGCTCGACATTTCAGGAGAAAATACCAAAGTAGATGTATCCAGCAACGCAAATTCCAGTAGCCAACATGCTGCTTCAATTTTTATGGGGAATAGATCCAATAATTCTAGTTCTAATGCAAGGGTTTTGGTCCAAGACGGTGCAGAGCTTAACGTTTTAGCTGGTGATAATTCACCAGCTGTCGGACTAAGAAGTATGGGCGGGCAATTTGTAGTCAAGGAGAATGCCAAGGTCAATCTGAAGAACGGGAATGCCTCTTCCGCTTATGAAGCTGCCGCTGCTACTTTGCGATTTATCCAAGCGGGATCTTACAGCTTC
Organism: Enterococcus sp.; assembly: GCF_022711995.1. GTDB lineage: Bacteria > Bacillota > Bacilli > Lactobacillales > Enterococcaceae > Enterococcus_D. Next base: position 81,290 of record NZ_JALAHI010000041.1, on the reverse strand, counting down.
TTAATTGATAATGCCGAGATGAATATTACCAAAGATGGAGGTAGAGCGCCAGGAGTCAGAATGCATGGTTCGAATAACAGTATTACCGTTAGAAATAAAGGGATCATTAAAATCGATAATCCTGGAAATGGTTCAGCGAACAATGGCGGGACAGCTTTAGGAAATCAAGCCATCCATTATACAGTTGGTTCAAATAATACGTTCACGATTCAAGATCCGGGGTCACAAGTAACGTTAAATGCCGATAGTGGCCCGGGACTTGATATGGAAACCACAGGAGCAATTAATGTCATAGATGGCGGTTATTTTTCTGTAAGTGGACGAACCTCGTCTTCAAGTGGTGGGGTGTTTAATACACAGGTAGTTCAAATTACTTTTGATAATCCGCTGTTTATGGACTTTAGAAACAATCGACCGGGTGGCGGAAACATCTTTAACGTATCAAACGGTTCAATCTTGAGAGCAACCAATAGTGATCTCGCTGTTTGGCGACATGGCTCCGATCTAGATGCAGATCCTGATCTTAATTTTCGTAAATTAGATTATACCTTTGGCGGCTCGAATTTCAATACTCTGCGGGAAACCAGTGATCCTGAGCAGCTGAATACAGCGACATTCGGTAACTCTGGAATGACTCTCTATAGCCGAATGAGCAGCAACAACGGCCGCTGGGCGATCGCTGATGAGCTGCGAGTGCCCACCAATGCAGATCAAAAAGTCTATGGCCATGTGAGTGTGCCAGTAGGGCTCAATGAAAAACGCTCTGCGTGGACAGATGAAGCCACAGTGACCGTTGAAGTGATCTCTGAAAATGGCGTGAAACAAGAATATCAAGCAAAGACAGTGGGGCACTCCGAAGAAGCCCCCGGCATCAGTATTTATGGGGAAGAACCGCGTAGCGGACTTTTTGAAATCCAATTGGAAGAACCGTTAAAAGCAGGCGAGATCTTGCGCATCAGTGAAGTGAAATTAAGCAGTGGTGAATTGACCAGCGGTTTTGAAAATCTGATTTTGACGGATCCCGTTGAGGTCTTTCCAATCGTTCCACCGAAACCGGCGGAATTTTCATCTGCTACCATCAATCAATATCAGACTTCCATTCAGGGACATTCTGAAAATAAAGACGTCAAAGTCACAGCAACCCATAATGGTACGTGGCTCGATACAGAAAATGTCGAGGTGGATTCGAATGGCAACTTTGTTTTGGATATAAGCGCCCTCACATTGGAAGAAGGCGATGAGATTCAAGTCTTTCTAAGAGACAATGAAGGCTCGGCAGCGGCTGCTGGGGTAATGAACCCACCGGAAACGAACAATGAACAAGGGAATATCAATCCTGCAGAACCGTTGTCTTATCATGATACAACTTTTGAAGCAGCAACGGTATTGACAGTAGCAGATTTATCCCCGGTTTCGCCAGTCGATCCATTGAATCCGGAAGTAGAGGTTGATCCAGAAAACAAACCGGAAATTCCAGAAGATCAAGGGTTACTAAGTATTGACTTTGTTTCACAATTTGACTTTGGGTCACAGGGAATTTCCGTCATGGAGAAAACCTATTATGCCAATCCACAACGATTATTAAATGAGGATGGCCTTGTAGATGAAAGGGAAAGACCCAATTATGTTCAAATCAGTGACCGCCGTTCAGACGATGAGCGAAGTGGCTGGCAATTGGCCGTCACTCAAAAAGAACAATTTAAAGGGGAAAATAATCAAGAACTGATCGGGGCACAGCTACGTTTGAAAAACCAGCAATTAGTCACCGCACAAGGCGGGACTTCGCCAAGCCTGCAATCCTCTCAAAGTGACTTAGTTCCCGGCGTAAGACAAGTCCTCCTTAATGCACAAGATCAAGCAGGAACTGGTACCTGGGTCTATCGCTTTGGTGATGAAAAAACGGCTAAAGAAAGTATCGGCCTTCATGTGCCGCAAGGTTTTACCCCTGAAGCTACTAGCTATTCGACCACGATTATCTGGGAATTGAGTTCTGTTCCCGACAATTAATGAAGAAAAAGACTACAAAAGAAACAATGAAACGCTCCCAACCATCTGTTGAAAGACAGAAGATGGTTGGGAGCGTTCTGTTGTAGGCTAATGGCAAAGTTTTGATGTAGGAAAATGGCCTTTCCTAAAGGATGAGTCCAGTTTTAAAGGGGGGAATACAACTCGCTAGCTTTCAACGGCTGAAAGCCAGTTTCTCAAGTTCTTTGTGAGAATCAGTAAGAAAGTGTGCCCTTTTCAAAGGGCAGTGCCTCCAGCTCTTCAGTGGTAAACAACAAATCGCCTTCTGCAGGAATACTGACTCTGTTCACTGCTGAGGGATCTTTTTTATAAGCAGCACCGGCTTTTTTCATGTTATACAAGTAAAGGTTTTTGCCAAAATTCAATTGCGGATCGGTTAGATTCTCTTCCCGAGAACTGCGAACAATAATGGCACTTTCTTGCGGACCCCACTCCAATTCGTGATGCCCCTCCACCAGCAATAGACTCTGTTTCTCATTGCTATAGTTTTTGTAGCCAGCTATTTTGGGTAAGCGGATAAGCGGTTTATTCGTTGTAAAAGAAATCAAATATTCTACATCTTCCGGTAATCGAATGGTTTGACCGGTGGCTTTGTTGGTAATGGTTGTTTCTGGCAAGCGGTACTTTTTAATTCCAGTGATGGTGATATCTTCTTTCGTAAGGTTGACTGGATCAATCCAAAAACCAAGCGCTAATACCGTTAATAAAATGATAGAAAGAACGGACAATATACCAATCAACCACTTCCCCCATCTCTTTTTTCGACTATCAAGATTTAATTCCGTCACCATTGCTTGATCTTCTTTCAGCAAATAATCCAATGGCAATTCAAAATAATCACTAAGCTTGACCACCTGAGTTAAATCAGGGTAACTTTTTTCATTTTCCCACTTGGAGATTAACTGACGGGTGACAAAAAACTCATTGGCCAATTGTTCTTGGGTCAATCCTCTCGCTAACCGTTCTTCTTTGATAATTTTTCCGATATTCATAGGTTCCTCCGTTTCATCTTTCCCATTATAGCAAAAATCCTGAATCCTCCCAATAATTCCCGGAAATACTGGGGTGCAACAAAGGGTAACATATTGATGGAGCAATGTTTTCCTTTGTTGCAGAAAAGAACATGGCATGGAATCCTTTGTCGCTTTGATTGATGAGAAGGAACAAGTATCGTCAAAAAAGAAGCGGAGGGAAGAGGAATGAAAAGAAGATTCTCGTTATTGGATTGTGCGCAATGTTTTGCTGCACTGTTGGTTGTTTTAGTACATTGTGGGCGACTTGCTGAAAATGATCTGGTTCATTTTCTTTTAAAGAGTCTCCTCTGTCGGTGGGCGGTACCGTTTTTTTTGATTTTAAATGGCTATTTCTTTCAGAAAAAAAACTATCGACTAAAGGAATGGGGAATGCGGCAACTCAAAACGTATTTACTATGGTCCATTTTCTATTTGCCTTACGGCTATCTGTTTCTGCAACAAACAGACTTGCCATTCTATCTTTATCCCGTTGCCCTTGGGTTTGCTTTTGTCACCATTGGGACTTGTTATCATCTATGGTATTTTCCGGCATTGATCAGCGGGATGTGGCTGGTCCATAAAACAAGGAAGTGGGGCTATTTCCTTCAATTTGCTTTGGCTGGTCTGCTTTATCTTATCGGGTCAGCCGAGACCTATTCTAGTTATTTGAATGAGCCATTGCGACAGCTCTATTTGAACTATCAGAGCATCTTTCAAACGACACGCAATGGTCTGTTTTATGGGTTTCTCTTTTTACTATGCGGCAGCTTTTTAGCAGATTATCAGAAAACACCTTTTTTTCAGAAACATTTAAAATGGAAGCTGGGTGTGTCTTTGCTATTGTTGCTTGTCGAAGGAAGGATCATATTTGTTAATCAGGGAGATGACAAAAATTTTCTCTTGCTGATGGTCCCTGTGGCATTATTTGTAGCTGGTCTTTTAGTGGAAAAGCCCTCTTCCCAGTCTTCTGTGCTGCGAGCAGCCAGCAAAGTGCTTTTCTTTCTCCATCCCTTTGTGTTGGAAATTGGCAAAGGAATTGGCATAACAGGGATACCGCTGTTTCTTTTCACGGTAATTGGGGTGTGTGGGTTATTTTTGGGGAAAGTTTTTTTGTCCAAAGTGATTGATACTCGCTACCAAGCAGAATATGAGAAGTGGTAAGGAAAAATCGACTAGAGGAACCTAATGAGTAGGGGAACTTGACGACTACAGGGACGTTGTAGAGAGAACAAAACATCTAGGTGAGGATCAAGAGGCCACTAGCAGTTTTGAAAACACAGTCGAAAATCCTTCTATCAAGTCAAGCGACTGAGAATGGACGATTGATCCTGTTGGCTTGCGCATCACATTGAACCGATTGTATGAACGATGCCAACGCCCGCTTTTTATTGCTGAAAATGGCTTTGGTGCAGTGGATGAGCGAACAGATGGACAAGAGAATCGACTACTTAAAGGTATATATTGAACAGATGATCAAAGCAGCAGATAATAATGGCTTCGCATTGATTGACGATCCTTCATTGATTTAGTCTTCTTTCCTATTGGTGAAATGAAGAGATATGGTATGATTTATGTAGCTCGTGAGAATGAAGGCAAAGGGTTAGGCCAATATCGTAAAGATTCCTTTTACTGGTATCGGGAAGTAATTGGATCCAGCAGCGCTAACTCTCATTGCTGTAGAAGGAAACCACGACTTAAATGAGAAGAATAAGCACGATGATTTCTCTAGCTGGATGCTTATTTTGTGACAAGGAGAAGAGAGCACAATGAATAAAATGGAAGATAGCTATCAGTTTAAACGGGGATTGACAGTCAAAAATCGGATCATGATGGCGCCAATGACAACAAAAATGAGCTTTGAAAATGGTGAAATCACATTAAATGAAGAGAATTACTATTCGTTGAGAAGTGGCGAGGTTGGGGCAGTTATTACGGGTGCAGCCAACGTTCAAGATATGGGTAAAGGCTGGGAAGGCGAGCTAAGTGTTGCCAATGATGAGATGCACAACAGTCTTTCCCAACTTGCAGCGGCAATCAAACGGAATGGAACAAAAGCAATTCTCCAAATTTTTCATGCAGGTCGCATGACTAACAGCAAGATTCTAAGAGGAGAACAGCCTGTTTCCGCTAGCGGGATCGCCGCAGAAAGAGCAAATGCTGAAACGCCAAGAGAAATGACAAATGATGAAATTTTACAGTTGATCGAGGACTTTTCAGAAGCGACGAAACGAGCTATCAAAGCAGGTTTTGACGGCGTCGAGCTTCACGGAGCAAATACCTATCTTCTGCAACAGTTCTTTTCGCCACATTCAAATCGAAGAACAGACAGCTGGGGCGGGTCATTGGAAAAACGATTCACCTTCATCAAATGTTTGGTCGAAGCTGTGACGAAAACAGTGGATGACTATGCAACAACGCCTTTTATCGTAGGGTATCGTTTTTCTCCAGAAGAATATGAAAATCCAGGGATTTCATTTGCGGATACCCTGTATTTGGTGGAACATCTGTGTCAGGAAAAACTAGACTACCTGCATATATCCTTGAAAGCCTATGATCAAGTTTCGGTAGCAAAAGAATACCAAGAAAAAACGATGCTGGCATACATTCATGATAAAATCAACGGCCGCTTGCCATTGGTAGGTGTCGGCGGCATCAATACCAGCAAAACAGTCAATGAAGCATTGGCTCATGCAGAACTTCTTGCAGTGGGCAGTGCGCTATTGATCGATCCTCATTGGACAAGTAAACTGTTGAATGGGAAAGAAGCGTATATAAAAGAATTTGTGACTAGCGAAGAACGACGGGAGCTTTTCTTGGGCAATGGTGTGTGGCAGTTTATGAAGAACGGCATGCCGGATAAATTGAAATAAGCAACGAGAGCAAGCCAGCTGAGAAAAGCGTGTTTCGTATTGGCGCAATGAGGCAGCGGTACGAAGAATTTCCGTCTGAAAAGTAATTTCTCTATCAATAAAGGAACAAACAACTGCAGACCGTTCTAGTGACGGTTTTCGGTTGTTTGTTTTTTTCGACTCTTGGCTTTTTAAGAAACGTGAGCTATGATAAACGGAGAATACGGATAAGGAGAGCAGCGATGAAAGAACAATTACTTGCTTACTTGCAAAACCAGACGGCTTTTTTCTCTGTAGAAAATGTAAGCGATGTATTTACAGCGAAAGATATTGCCGAGAAATTTTCCGTTAAAAGAAATACGGTCAGTCACTATTTAAATCAGTTAACAGAAGAAGGACGTTTAGTGAAAATCGCGACCCGACCGGTTTACTTTTTTCATAAACAGGCATTTGAAGTACAGAACTATCCCTTAGCGCAAAACATTTACGATAGTTTAGCAGCAGTGGCAGCGGAAAAGCCCTTCTTTGATCAAAAAGAAGATTTCTTTTCTAGTGTCATCGGCAGTAAAGGGAGTCTCGCAGAAGTCATTGAGCAGATCAAGATGGCAGCTTTTTATCCCAATGGTGGGCTTCCCTTTCTGTTGACAGGAGAAAGTGGGACTGGGAAGAGTTTTCTGGTGAAAATGTTCCATCATTACTGTGTGGCCAATGAATTATTGGAGGTCGATGCGCCTTTGATCACGATCAATTGTGCCCAATATGCCAATAACCAAGAGCTATTGACCAGCAATTTGTTTGGTCATGTCAAAGGGGCCTTTACCGGCGCAGAAGAAGATCGCGGCGGCGCTTTTGAGGCAGCAGATGGCGGGGTCTTGTTTCTCGATGAAGTTCACCGGTTGAACGCTGAAGGACAAGAAAAATTATTTACCTTTCTGGATCAGGGAGTCATTTATCGTATGGGAGATACCGGTCGACCAATCACGGTGAATTGTCGCTTGGTTTTTGCGACAACCGAAGATTTGAAACAAACCTTTTTAACAACTTTCTTGCGACGGATCCCGATTCAAACCACGCTCCCTGCGTTGGAAGAACGAACGCTTTCTGAACGGAAACAGCTGATTTTGCAAGCGTTCTATGAGGAACAAAAACGGATCGGACTGCCTCTGGAAATCTCACCTCAAGTAATCGAAATTTTGACAACCGGTCATTTTTCGGGAAACGTCGGGGAATTGAAAAGCACGATAAAGATCATTACCGCCAAAAGCTACACAGCCAGTCTAAAACGGGATGCCAAAAAAATAGCGGTCACGGTGTATCATTTACCGGAACATTTGCTGCAATTGACAGATGAACCCAATGAACTGGCTGCGATGCAACCCGTTCTTATTGATGGCCAAACACAAATTCAGCAGCTGACTGTGGAAAGCGAGCCAGAACAACAAAAAATCATCCATACGTATGAGCAGATTCTGCTTAGCTATGTTCAAGCCGGTCAAGACTTTGCCGCCGCCGCTGATCCTATTTCTAAAGTGATCGAACGACTGTTTGAAAATCTGTTGTTTGATCATAAGCAGGAACAAAAGCAACGGACGATGATTTTTGTGACAGAGCATGTTCAGCGAATGATGGAGCAAATCGAGCATTCCTTCCAAATCAGTTTCAACGGCAGTATGGTTTATACGATCAGTTACTATTTATGGCTGCGGAGAAATGTGGAATGGCTGCCAGATGATCAAGACAAGATCTTACTGACCGAGAACTTATTAAAAAGTGTCAAAAAACATTATTCCACCAGTGACCGCTATACCGAGAATCTCTTGGGCTTAGTGCAAAAAGCGTTGGACATTGAGCTAACAAGCATGGACCGCATTTTATTTACCATCTATATCAATGATATGGGGTATTCAAAGGATTCATTGCTTCCTAGAAGCATCATCGTAGCCCATGGTTATGCAACGGCGAGCAGTGTCGCTAATGTTGCGAACCGCTTGTTGAATGAATCGGTTTTTCAATCCTTCGATATGCCGCTAGATGTCACTCCCAAGCAAATCGCCGAAAGGATTACGACATATATTCAGAAAAATGATGTATCCAATGGACTGGTGGTCTTGTTCGACATGGGGTCGTTAAAAGAAATCTATCAATACATTCCAGAATTAACGGTTCCTATCGTGATGATGAACAATGTAACGACAAGTTTAGCCATTGCTGTGGGGGAATGTATTCAGCAGAATGTTTCCTTAAAAGAGATTCCAGAGCGAGTAAATGCCTACCATCAAAATGAATGGGAAATCATTCTTCCGCCAACGAAAAAAGAGAAGGTCGTGATCACCACTTGTTCCACGGGGATCGGGACGGCTGTCCAAATCTCAAACTTATTAGAAAAAAGTATTCCTGATCATCTACAGATTCGCGTTCTCCCTTATGAGTTCAAACAGTTGGAAAACAGCGAACATATCCAACAAGCTTTTGCGACTTATGATATCGTAGGCGTTGTGGGAACCAACAAACCCCGGCAAGAGCTCGCACCTTTTATCTCACTAGAAGAACTGATTTCCGGTGCGGGGACAGAGGTGTTGTTAGGCTGGTTAAAAGAAGAGTTGGATGAAGACATGATCGCCTATGTGAACAATCAATTAGTGCGAAACTTTTCATTGGATCGAGTGATCCAATCGGTGACGATCTTGGATACCGAGAAAGTAATTTCCCAGATGGAATTCTTCGTGGGAAATCTGGAACGTATGTGGCAACATCGAATCGCCAATGATCGTAAGCTTGCATTATTTGTTCACACAAGTTGTTTGATTGAGCGGCTCATCAGAAACGAAGCCATTGAAAATTATCATGCCAGCGACACATTGCTTCAGTGTCATGAAAAACAGCTAAATGAAATCAAAAAAGCATTTAGTGTCATTGAAAAGGTTTACAGTGTCGCGATACCGGAATCTGAAGTTTGTTATATCTACGATGTATTATTTGGAAACACTGATTCTTCAATGGTTGAAGCAGATTTTTAATCGAGAAAAAAAGCGTGCCACTTTTTTTGGCACGCTTTTTGCGTTTAATAAAGTGTAACTCGGAGCAAAGTGAGGTGAAAGCAGTGGAGCAAATCGTTATTTTGGCATCACACGGTCGATTTGCATCAGGAATCTTACATTCGTTAGAACTTATCTGCGGCAAAAAACAATCAGTCCTTGCGATTGACTGTTATGTGGAAGAAGCATTTGATCTGACGACAACGGTGGATACACTGATGGAAACATATAAGCAACACGAAATAATCGTCATCACAGATATTTTCGGCGGCAGCGTGAACAATGAATTTTTACGTTATATCCAGCAACCGAATTTCTACTTGATCGCAGGATTGAATTTGCCATTATTGATTGAGTTGACAACACAACTTCAAGGAGGAGGTGCCATCTCAAAAACGATCCAACAAGTGCTGGAAAATTCAAGAGACATGATCCAGTTCTGCAATGACAGTGTAGCAAAAGAAATCGAAGAAGAAGAATTTTAGGAGGAACGACATGATTATTTTGACACGAGTCGATCATCGACTATTACATGGCCAAGTCGCATTTTCTTGGACCCAAAGTTTAGGCGCAGACTGCATTTTGATCGCCAATGATGATGTGCCCACCAATGACATTCGTAAGACAACGATCAAGCTGGCAAAACCACAAGGGGTGAAGCTAGTGATCAAATCCATCGAAGATTCCATCCATGCGTTGAAAAGCGGTGTGACAGATAAATACAAATTATTTATCGTCGTAGAATCCATCGAAGATGCCTACAAGTTAGCTGAAAACTGTCCAGAGATCGACAAGATCAATTTGGGGGGGATCAAAGCCAAAGAAGGCACCAAAAACATTGGCAAAGCAGTCAATGTCTTACCAGAAGAGGAAGAACTTCTGAAAAAAATGGTTGCAAAAGGAATCGCTGTTGATATTCGGCAAGTGCCTTCTGATAAAAAAGTCGCTGTCGAAGATGTTTTATAAAGAAAGGAGCAAAAAAGATGCTGCAAGCAATTTTACTTGGAATTGTTGCATTTATTGCACAGTCTGAATATGCGTTAGGAACTTCACTGCTTTCACGTCCGATTGTTACCGGATTGTTTACGGGAATCGTATTGGGAGATATCAGTACCGGAGTTATTATGGGAGCAACATTGGAATTAGCATTTATTGGTTCTTTCTCTGTCGGTGCCTCTATCCCACCGGATGTCGTAACAGGAGGGATTTTGGGAACCGCTTTTGCCATCACTGCAGGAGCAGGAACGGAGACCGCGTTATTGCTAGGTCTTCCAATTGCAACATTGACACTTATCTTAAAAAATATTTACTTGGGACTACTTATCCCTATGATGAACCAAAAAGCGGATCTCTATGCAGCAGACGGAAACTACAAAGGTGTAGAAAGAATGCATTTACTAGCAGGTTTCGGCTTATCACTGATGTTGGCTCTTGTCGTAACAATCTCTTTCATGGTGGGCAGCAGTACAATCAGTCACTTATTGGATAAGATTCCGGCATTTGTTCAAAACGGCTTATCTGTTGCAACCGGATTGATTCCAGCTCTTGGATTTGCGATGTTGGCGAGATTACTGATCAATAAACAAGTTGCACCTTATTTCTTTTTAGGCTTTGCGTTAGCCGCTTATTTAGAACTGCCAGTCACAGGAATTGCGATTTTCGGAGCAATCACAGCTGTTGTCGTGGTGAATTTAAGAAATTTCCGTGGACAAGGTCAATCTGTGCAAACAACTTCAGGGGAGGTACTTGATGATGATGAAGACTTCTAATGAGAAGCGTGAAATTACAAAAAAAGATTTGAATCGTGTCTTCTGGCGTTCATTTCAAATGGAATTTTCATGGAATTATGAGCGTCAAATGAACCTTGCCTATGTTTATGCGATGATTCCAATCTTGAAGAAACTCTATACGTCAAAAGAAGCAATGGCAGATGCATTGAAACGCCATCTGGAATTTTTCAACACGACACCTCATATCGTAACCCTTATTTTAGGAATCAATGCCGCAATGGAAGAAGAAAGTGTCAATGATCCCAATTTTGATTCTTCAGCGATCGATAACATCAAAACATCTTTGATGGGGCCTTTAGCTGGGATTGGCGACTCCTTCTTTTGGGGAACATTACGGCTGATTGCTACTGGGGTAGGAACTTCATTGGCATTACAAGGAAACATTTTGGGGCCGATTTTGTTCTTGTTGATTTTCAATATTCCTCATTTACTGTTTCGTTATTTTGCAACTGGTTGGGGATACAAGCTTGGAACGGGATTTTTAAAGAAAATCCAAGAAAACGGCATGATGGAAAGCTTGACTTACGGTGCGGCAATCATTGGTTTGATGGTGGTCGGTGGAATGACGGCAACGATGATCGATATCAATATCCCGTTGCAGATTGGTTCCGGTGAGAATGCAGTGACGGTTCAAAGTATTTTCGACGATATCATTCCTAAAATTCTCTCTCTTGGTGCCTTTGGGGCAGTGTTCTACCTTCTGAAAAAAGAAGTTAAACCGTTGATTATTCTGCTCGGATTAGCAGTAGTAGGTATTTTGGGCTCATTGATTGGACTCTTTTAAGGGGGATTTGTTGTGGCAACAATGATGGATTATATACAGGAAGAACAGGCAACGCTCATTGAGATCTTGCAGGCCTTCGATCCGAAAAAAGAAGCAGCAAAAGCGACTATTGAAGATTTACTGATTTTGGCGACAGGCTCTTCGTATAATGCCTGTCTCGCAGCCAAATATGCGATGGAAGAGATGGCACAGATTGCTATCACCATTGAAGAACCATATCACTTTAACCATTATGGACATCTTTCCAAAGGAATTAAGACAGTTTTGGCAGTTTCTCAGAGTGGAAAAAGTGCTTCTACCATCGATGCAGTAACAAGCTTGGCAGAAAGAGGGCTTTATACGATGGGGTTAAGCAGCGATCCCAAAAGTCCTCTTGCTCAAAAAGTAAATGAAATGATTGATTTAGGAACTGGCATCGAAACCGTTGGCTTTGTGACGAAAGGTTTTTCGGCAACAGTAATGCAACTCTATTTATTAGGGGCATCTATTGGCTATAGCAAGGGGATTTTGTCTGACGAGCAAGTGTCGGCTGTCAAAAAGCAGTTAGCAGACATGATCGATTCTATTCCGCAAGTCATTGATCAGTCGATTGAATTTTTTGAAAAGAATACGAGTATTTTTAAATTGGCGAATCGGTTTGTCACAGTAGGGTATGGTCCTAACTGGGGAATCGCAAAAGAATTTGAAACGAAATTTACCGAAACTCTGCGGGTCCCTTCTCAAGGGTTTGAATTAGAAGCCTACATGCATGGTCCCTATCTTGAAGCAGACCATGAGCATGTGCTCTTCTTTATTGAAGCACCAAGCTCGAATCAAACAAGGTCTCAATTATTGCGCCGCTATATGACGCCTTATGTCGGCAAAACCTTTACAGTCACTACAGCAAGCACAACGGAGGATGACACACTGGGATTGGCAAGTGCAGGGGAGGAACTTTTTTCTCCATTGCTTTTAGTTATTCCGTTTCAAGTTTTCGCCTATCTGGGAGCTGCTGCAAAAGGAATCGATTTGAGTAAACGGATTTTTGATGATTTCGATCAAGTATTAAAAAGTAAAATTTAGAGGTGGAAAAATGCTTAAATTTAATGAACAACAACAAATTGACAACATTCAAGGAATGCTGGATCTGCGTCCGGAAGTCGAAAAATTAGTCGACGCTATTGACGAAAAAGGCTTTGATGCCATCTATTATCTAGGAATTGGCGGTACCTATGCTTCTGCAATGCAAGCTGTCACGTACATCAATGGAAAAAGCGACCTGCCGGTTTACGTTCAACATGCAGCGGAATACTATACGACAGGCAACCGTCGTTTGACCAAAGATTCATTAGTTATTTTGTCCTCTGTCACTGGAACAACACAAGAAGTGGTAAAAGCTGTTGCAGAAATCAAAAAAGTAGGAGCGACTTTACTAGGATTTATTGATGCAGAAGGCAGTGTTTTAGCAGAACAATGTGATCATGTCATCACGTATCCTGCACCGGGAACAGAACAAATCAAATTCTTTATGGTTGCGGATCGTTTAATGAAAAATCATGGCGATTTTCCTGATTACGAAGAGTATTATCAAGAATTGGATCAGCATCTAGCAAAAGGATTAGTAGAAGCAGAGAAACAAGCGGATGAATTTGGCCGTAAGTTTGCAGAAAAACACCGTCATGATGCGATGCATTACTTCATCGGTGCGGGAAATCAATGGGGGGCTGTTTATTCTTACGCTATGTGCTACTGGGAAGAACAAAGTTGGTTACGTTCTAAATCAATCCACGCCGCTGAATTTCTTCACGGTACATTGGAAATCGTTGACGAAACAACCCCGGTGACCGTCTTTTTAGGCGAAGATGAACAACGGCCGTTATCAGAACGAGTAGCTAAATTATTGCCAAGAATTTGCGGCGACTATACTCTGATTGATACGAAAGATTATCCTGTTGCTGGAATCAGTGAAAAATATCGTGGACGTGTACTGTCGCATTTATTGATGCATTGTGTGACACAACGTATTGACGCCTATGTGGAACAAATGAATTGCCATCCAATGGAAATTCGCCGCTACTATCGTCAATTCGAGTATTAATCATCAAGGAGCAACAAGACTTCTTTTCTAAAACAAGCGATTGCTGTTTCTCACAAAGAATACGTGCTTGTCAGATAAAGAGTAGCAATCGTTGTCCCATAAAATAGCTAGGACATAAGCTCAAACCAAACGGAAAGTGATCACACCGGAAACCTTGAATTTCTGGTATGAAAAAGCAAACGTTTGGGAGAGGGTTTATGTGCTAGTTTTTTTGTGCAGGAAAATTATCAGGAAAGCACAAATGGTTGAATTTGCCTCTAGCGATCAAGTCGTAGCGATTGAGAGTCGAAATCAGTTAGTGATAGGTATCAAGCAGGTATCGAGCAGAGCAAGACATAGAGCAACTAATTTTCAACGGAACGCTGGCTGTTTCTCGCTACCAAAAATCAGGTGCAAGCAGAAAAAAACTGGCGTTTGTTCCCATTCAACCGGTTATTTTTTTTGATAAAAAAACACTCCTTTCGATTCAAAGTAGGAGGATATCGTAAATTTTCCTTCAAATCCGACCCTAGCCGTAGGTCGAAAAGCACCTCTTATAGTACAATAATAGAAATAGGAAAATAGTTATGTGGAGGATACTATGAAAAAAAATATCAGAAAAAAACAAATGATTTTAGCTACTCTCTTGGTTTCAAGCCAAGTTTTAGTTGCTGCACCATTGGCATTTGCTGAAGAATCAACTTCAAGTGAAGGGATCTCAGCCATCTCACAAACCATCGAAACTTCGTCATCAGCTGCTTCAGAGACAGCAAGCTCAGAAACTGCGACTTCTACGACGGATAGCAAAGAAAAACTGCAGATCAATGCGGTGGCCATCGGTAATGCATTAACAAAAGAGCAAGAGACTTATACCCTAGATCAACTGGGGATCAAAGGAGAAACACCGATCTATACGACTTCAGGTTCCGATCTGATGAAGTATATTCCTGATGGGGGCTTTACCAAAGATTGGGCGGTGTATAGTTCTGTCCGGATGCAGACCCTTGATAGCGGTGAAGGAATCACGGTGGACATCGCGACCCCTAAAAACATCACCCGCATCACTGCTGCCCAATACCAAAATGCCGCACTGACTGCCGGAATCACAGATGCTAAGTTGACAGTAGCTTCTGCCGTACCGATTGACGGTTCAGGGGCATTGGCAGGAGTCTATAAGATCGTTGAAGAATCCGGGGGCATCATCAATCAAGACCGTGTCAGTGTGGCACAGGACGAAATGGATGTCTTATCGACTATCACAGAAGAAAACAAAGACAAAGAAGGCTACTCGGATGAAGCATTGAATGCTGCGCAAGAACAAGCCAAAACAGAATTAGCTGCTCAAACCGCAGATGGCACAGAGCTGACGCAGGCAGATATTCAGGCAACTGTTGAAAAAGCCTTGAAAGACAACGGCTTAGAAGGTATCGTGACTTCAGATCAAATCACTGAATTGACGACATTGATGAGTGATATGAAAGACAAAAATATCTTTGACGACTTTGTCAAAGAGTTGGATCTTTCTGAAGCACGGAAACAAATCGAAGAAAAATCCAAAGGTCTCTGGGAAAACGTTAAAAACTTCTTCAGCGGCATTTGGTCTTCCATCACAGGTCTGTTCGGTGGCAATTCAAACGAGTAAATCAAGTATTTCGTCTCATTTCGATTAGAGAAGAAACTTATGCGGTCGTCATTTGGATGGCCGCTTTTTTAACAGGAAAGGAATGTGGGAAGGATGAATGTTTTAGGAAATCTGATTTGGTTGATTTTTGGCGGCTTGTTTGGGGCAATTTCATGGTTTGTAGCTGGCTGCTTGTGGTGTATCACGATCATCGGCATTCCCATTGGCCTGCAGTGCTTTAAATTTGCTTCTTTATCATTGGCACCTTTTGGTAAAGAAGTGGACTATGGTGGTTCAGGCGTTTCGTTATTGTTGAATATCCTGTGGCTGATTTTTTCGGGAATTCCTCTGGCCATCGGTCATTTGCTGAGTGCGATCTTCTTAACGATTACGATCATTGGGATTCCCTTTGCGAAACAATCATTGAAGCTGGCTCGCTTGGCGTTGACACCTTTTGGGGCAACCATTGTGACGAGTCGTTAATGGCAGTTGATCGGCCAATGTGTGGGTGGGACAGTGCTGTCATCCTATTGTTTTTGAATAGCATAAAAAAAGAGCCTTTTAAGGGGCTCTTTTTTTTACGCTTTATTCGAGGGATGGAGCATAAATTTTCTGAGGGGTGTCTTTGGAAACAGTACAAACAAGAAGTGAATCGCTAGATAACCAAAAAATGCGCCTAACGTATTTGCAATCAGATCCACGATATCTGCACCGCGCCAGCCGCCTAAGAAATAGTTACTTAAAAACTGTAAGAGTTCGATACTGAAACTCACCAAAAAGCCTAGCAAAACTCCTCGCAGCAAAGTAGGTTTTTTTGCCATCAGATAATAATAGACGGCTAACGGTGCCAACATGATCAGATTAGGCAGTACAGAGAGATCCGCCGTGAAGGAGAAGTTGATGCGACTGAGCCAATCCGCTTGATTGGCATAGATACCTGTTTGGATTTGGAAGGGAAAAAAAGTTAAATAAAGCACTGCAAAGCTATAAAAAATAAAGGATCCAACCGTTACTTTTTGAAAAAGAGAAAGCTGAGCCGCTTTGTACTGAAGGACCAGATAACAAGTAATAAAAAATAACGGAATTAGAATTAGTCCAGAAATTGTAAGTTGCATTCGTTGTTATTCCTTTCTAAGGTAAGTGAAACAAGTATAACCAAAAATAACAGGGGGAGCAAGGAGATAAAACCGCTGATTTCCTCATCATTGCTTGTGCCTCGCACCGTATAAAGAAAATATAAAGAAATCCCCTGAACCTTGATACTATCTTTACACCTTTTTTTCTAAGATAAGATCAAAGGAGAGGAAGAAGATGTTACTACTAGGTATTTTGAGTTTTGGATTACTGCTTTATCTATTTTGGTTTCTATTCAAGGGGGAAGAGTTATGATGAGCTCGGTTTTTCAAGGACTATTTTTCTTTTTTGTTTTACTGATTTTAGCGGCCCCCTTAGGCTGGTATATCAAGCGGATCATGACAGGAGAGACTCCGCGTTTTGTCCGCTTTGTTCAACCAATCGAGCAAGGTTTTTATCGAGTGATTGGTTCTGAAAGTCAACGAAAAATGTCTGCGAAACGGTATTTGGTCAGCGTGTTAGGACTGGGAATCTTTTCTCTCGTATTTTTGACGGGACTTTTAATGGTACAAGGTTGGCTGCCGGGAGGCGCAAAGGTAGATAATCTGTCTTTTGATTTAGCCCTCAATACAGCTGTCAGCTTTGTCACCAATACGAACTGGCAAGCGTATTCTGGTGAATTGGCGTTGGCCAACAGCACTCAAATGTTTGGATTGACGGTACAAAATTTCCTATCAGCAGCGGTTGGCTTAGCTGTTCTTTGTGCTTTCATTCGCGGATTGGTTCAGAAAAAAGAATCTTGTTTAGGCAATTTCTGGCAAGACATGGTTCGTGGCTTGCTGTATATCCTTTTGCCGCTATCAATGATCACTGCGATCTTGTTGGTTTCTCAAGGGGTCGTTCAAACTTTCAGCAGCGGAATCCCTTACCACAGTTTGGAAGGAGAAAAGCTGTGGCTGTATTTAGGGCCGGTTGCCAGTCAAGTGGCGATCAAACAGTTAGGAACAAATGGCGGTGGCTTTTTTGGAGCGAATTCGGCCCATCCATTTGAGAATCCGACGATTTTTTCAAACTTTATCGAGAATTTAGCCATTCTCCTCTTGCCAGCGGCATTGATTTTCGCTTTTGGCTTTTGGGTAAAAGACTGGAAACAAGGACGAACAATTTTATTTGTTTCGCTGTTCTTTCTGTTTGCGGCTTTCTTAGGCGTATTGATCAGTGAAAACTATGGACCGATTTTTAACAATGTCGTTGGTTCAGCGAATCTGGAAGGCAAGGAAATGCGTTTTGGAATTGGTTGGTCAAGTTTGTGGGCTGTCAGTACCACGGCGGCTTCCAATGGGTCAGTCAATGCGATGCTGGATAGCTTTACCCCATTAGGTGGCGTTTTGCCGATGTTTCTTATGCAGTTAGGAGAAATCATTTTTGGTGGTGTCGGTAGCGGACTTTATGGAATGTTAGCATTTCTGCTTTTGGCAGTGTTCATTGCCGGACTGCTTGTTGGACGGACGCCAGAATACTTAGGCAAGAAAATCGAAGCCTTTGACATCAAAATGGCCAGTTTAGTGATTTTGACGCCGCTTCTGCTGACACTGTTTGGGGCGATGGCGCTTGCGATGCATCCGGATATCCTAGAATGGTTGACCAACAAAGGGGCTCACGGATTTAGCGAGCTGCTATATGGAGCAACCTCGTTGGCGAACAACAACGGCAGTGCATTTAATGGGCTGTTAGCAGATACCCCATTCTTGAATGTCTTAGGTAGCGGACTGATGCTTTTTTCTCGCTATATTCCCATCGTCGCCATTTTATTTTTGGCTGAAAACATGGGACGTAAAAAGAAAGTTGCTGTCAATGACGGCACGCTTTCGACCGTCAATCCGACGTTCATCACGATGTTGATGATCGTGATTTTGGTGATTGGAGCATTAAGTTTTCTCCCTGCATTGGCATTAGGGCCAATCGCAGATTTTCTTACGATGAACTAAAAAGGAGCAGAATAAAATGAAAAAGATGTATCGCTGGGCAATCAAGCAAGCCTTTCTCAAACTAGATCCGCGGCAACAAATAAAAAATCCAGTGATGTTTGTCGTTTATGTAGGTGCCATCACAGCGACGGTGCTTTGCTTTCAACCATCAGAGATTCCCCTCTGGTTTACGGTTACTATCACCAGCTTGCTTTGGCTCACGTTGCTTTTTGCAAACTTTGCCGAAGCAGTAGCAGAAGGTCGTGGAAAAGCACAGGCGGATAGCTTGAAACAAGCCAAAAAAGATGTGATGACGTACAAGATCAATGATTTAAAAGATATCCAAGAAGAACAGTTTATCGAAGTAAAATCTTCGGATTTGAAAAAAGGTGACTTAGTCTATGTCGTTTCCGGACAACAGATTCCGGCAGACGGCGATGTCATCGAAGGGGCAGCATCGGTAGATGAAAGTGCCATTACAGGAGAATCGGCGCCGGTGATTCGAGAGTCAGGTGGGGATCGCAGTGCGGTCACTGGCGGGACGACGGTGGTTTCTGATTACTTGGTCATTCGAGTAACGTCGGAAAATGGTCATTCGTTTTTGGACAAAATGATCGCGATGGTAGAGGGCACACAGCGGAAAAAGACCCCCAATGAAATTGGGCTGCAGATTTTTCTGATCACATTGACGATCATCTTTTTAGCCGTTGCCGTGACATTGGTGCCATTTACCGAATTAAGTAGTATGCTTTCGCAAAAAGGCACCGCCATTTCCAGTATTGTAGTCATTGCATTGCTCGTCTGTCTTGCTCCTACAACTATCGGCGCTCTGATTTCTTCGATCGGGATTGCGGGAATGAGTCGCTTGACGAAAGAAAATGTCATTGCCATGAGTGGCCGTGCCATCGAAGCGGCTGGCGATGTCGATATTTTATTATTGGATAAAACCGGAACCATTACACTAGGAAATCGTCGCGCTAGCGCCTTTCTACCGATAGCCGGTATCAGTGAAGAGCAATTGGCAGATGCCGCGCAGCTTTCCTCTTTAGCGGATGAAACCGCAGAAGGCCGCAGTATTGTCATTTTAGCAAAAGAAAAATTTGGGATTCGAGAACGAGCTTTTGAACAATCAGAAGTGAAATTCATCGATTTTAGTGCCAAGACACGGATGAGCGGCATGGATTATCGGGGAGACCAGATTCGTAAAGGGGCGGCGGAGACCATCAAGAAATATGTGCTGGCTCGGGGCGGAACCTATCCGGCAGAATGTGATCAAATCGTCGCCAAAGTGGCGCAATCTGGTGGAACTCCGCTGGTTGTGGTCAAAAATGACCAAGTCATGGGGGTCATCTATCTGAAAGATATCGTCAAAAATGGCGTACAAGAAAACTTTGCTGATATGCGGAAAATGGGCATCAAAACTATCATGATCACAGGAGACAATCCGCTGACGGCTGCAGCGATTGCAGCAGAAGCGGGAGTCGATGATTTTCTTGCTGAAGCAACGCCGGAAAATAAAATGGAATTGATTCGGCAGTATCAAGAAAAAGGACACTTAGTTGCCATGACCGGCGACGGAACCAACGATGCACCGGCATTGGCCCAAGCGGATGTGGCAATGGCTATGAATACCGGCACACAGGCTGCCAAAGAGGCTGGAAATATGATCGACCTGGATTCCAGTCCAACCAAATTGCTGCAAGTCGTGCGAATCGGTAAACAGCTGTTGATGACCCGTGGCGCATTGACGACATTCAGTATTGCCAATGATGTGGCGAAATATTTCGCCGTGATCCCTGTGCTTTTTTATGGTATCTATCCGGAACTGGCACAGTTGAACGTCATGCAATTAGGCAGTCCGCTGACAGCCATCTTGTCCGCGGTGATCTATAATGCGGTCATTATCGTCGCTTTGATTCCATTAGCCCTCAAAGGGGTCAAATACAAAGAAAAACCAGCGAGTCAAATCTTGCGCCACAATTTACTGGTTTATGGGCTAGGCGGATTGATCGCACCCTTTATTTTTATCAAATTGATCGATATCGTATTGAGCTTTTTCCTACTATGAACAAATTGAAAGAAGGATGCAGAAATGAAAAAGATTTTAGGGAGCCAATTGCGTTTCTTGGTGATGAGTATTTTAGTTTTTGGCGGATTGTATACGGTGGTGATCACTGGTGTCGGTCAATTGCTCTTTTCCAACCAAGCAAACGGGAGCCAACAAGTTGTAGATGGAAAAGTGATCGGTTCGACACTGATTGGTCAATCCTTCCGTCAACCCGGCTACTTTGCCGGCAGAAGCGATGCGGTCTCCCAATTGTCGCCGGTTTCAGCAGAGCAACAGGCATTGGTGTCAGAGAGAAGCGCCGCATTACAAAAGGAAAATCAAATCAATGAAGTACCGATTGATCTGGTGACAGCCTCAGCCAGTGGAGTAGATCCTCACATAAGTGTCGCAGCGGCAGAAGCCCAAGTCTCACGTATCGCCAAGGAGCGCAATCGTAAGGAAACAACCATTCGTGCTATAATAAAAGAAAAGACCCAAAAAGATTGGTTTTCTGATCGGTCCTTTGTCAATGTGCTAGAACTGAATGTAGCATTAGATAAACTGTAAGAGATTTTTGGATGGGAGCAGCAAAAATGGATAGACCAACACCCTTTGATACATTGAAAATGGGCAGTCGCAAAAAAGGCCGTTTGCGTGTCTATTTTGGCTTTGCTGCCGGAGTAGGAAAAACCTATGCGATGCTTTTGGAAGCACAGGAACTAAAAGCCCTCGGCAAAGAGGTAGTGATAGGCTACATCGAACCTCATGATCGTCCGGATACCAACAGTCTGTTGGTTGGTTTGCGAAAGATTGCCTTGAAAAAAATCCAGTACAAAGGGATCACATTGTCTGAGCCGGATATCGATGCCATCATTCAGCAACAGCCAGAGATTGTCTTGATCGATGAGTTGGCCCATACGAATGCCGAAGGTTCAAGAAACCGCAAGAGGTATCAAGACATCGAAGAGCTTTTGAATGCCGGTATTGATGTGCATACCACGGTCAATGTGCAACACATTGAAAGCTTGAATGATATTGTAGAAGAAGTCACTGGGATCGAAGTCAAAGAGACGGTCCCAGATACATTCTTTCAGCAAGCAACATTAAAAGTGATCGATGTCGAGCCAGATGAGTTGATTGATCGGTTGGCGCAAGGAAAAATTTATGCCAACGAAAATGCCAAGCGAGCACTGCAGCATTTTTTTATTCCTAAAAAATTAGAGCAGTTACGAGGGCTGGCGATTCAGCGGGCTTCGGACCACATCAATCGAATCAGTGGCCGAACCAATGGCATCCAGAGCAAACTGATCACAATTGTCCAAGATGCATTTCCTAAAATGGCCGAAAAAAGTATTCGGTGGACCGCGCGATTAGCCCAAGGTTTAGGTGCGGAATGGACTGTGCTTTACATACGTTCGCAAGAAAAAAATGAAGCAACGGCACTAGCCGAAAAATTAGGCGCAGAAGTCGTTGTCATTGAAGAAGACAATTATTTTGAAACCATCATTGAGTATGCCAAGCTGGTGGGAGCCACCGATATCATCATGGGTAAAAACCTGGCCAAGCCATGGTATGAAAAACTGTTTATGGAAGAACTTGATGTTCGGCTCTTGAAACGTCTGCCAGACACGGAGATCCACTTGATTCCTTACAAGGAAGAGCGAGCCTCGATTTTTTCTCTTTCCAAGAAAGTCATCGAAGGCGGGGGAAAGGATCTGGCGATAGCGCTGATCAGTGTTTTTTTAGCCACTTTGACGACCGAAATGATGCAGTATTTGCATTTTGGCGATCAGAATTTGATGCTGGTCTACATCTTTTTTATTTTACTGGTAGCGCGTTTGACCTCAGGGTATTTCTGGAGTGCTCTTTCCTCGATATTGAGTGTCTTAGCTTTTAACTGGTTCTTTGTCGAACCCTTATATTCGCTAACCGTCTATAAGCAAGGCTATCCGATTACACTAGTGATCATGTTGCTTGTCGCACTGATGATCAGTAATCTGATGGTTCGCTTGAAAAAACAAGCGGTCCATTCGATGGAAAAAGAACAGCAAATGGAGATACTTTATGAGTTGAACAAACAGTTTGTCCTAGCAGAAGACCGGCAACAGATTTTTGATTTATCCGCTACCTATCTAGGCCGCTTGTTGGATCGTGAAGTGATTTTATACGATGCTCAGGCGCAAAAACAAAGCCACTATTGTACAAAATATACAAAAAAACAATCCGCATTGAGCAATCCGGAAGAAGCAGCGGTAGCCTACTGGTCGGCCAAAAATCAAAAAGAGTCTGGCTATGGGACCGACACATTGAGTGGTGCCAAGGGATTCTATTTGCCGATTATTGCCAATGGCAAAACGTTAGCTGTTTTAGGAATTCAAAGAAGTCGGACCTTCCCCCTTGAAAACAGCCAACTAAACTACCTCCGCCTAGTGTTGACCCAGCTGGCGGTGATCTTAGAACAAACAGAACTAAAGGATGAAAAGGAAAAAATCGAATTAGAGAACGAACGGGAAAAAGTCCGCAGCAATTTGCTGCGAGCCGTCTCACACGATTTACGAACCCCTTTGACAGCCATCTCTGGAATTGCGGAAACTCTGTTGCAAACCAATGATTCCTTAAAAGAAGCGACCCGCAGCAAGTTATTGACTGACATCCAAAGTGAGTCCCAATGGCTGATCCGCATGGTGGAGAATCTGCTTTCGATTACTCGTATCAATATGGACACCATGCAAGTCAAGAAAACCGCCGAGCCAATCGAAGAGATCATTGGAGCGGTCTATGAACATGCCAAGAAAGTCTATCCAGACAAAGAGTTGATCGTTCAACTGCCAGAGTCGGTCCTCTTCGTAGAAGTAGATCCGATCTTGATGGAGCAGGCGATTTTTAATTTAGTGGAAAATGCCTTTCGTCATGGTTCCGCTACAGGAAAAGTCTATTTGTCCGTGTTTCAAGAGGATTCCCAAACAGTCTGTGAAATCAAAAATATCGGTGAAATAGCTATGAAACAGTTTGAACGAATCCAATCCAATCTGTCTTCAGACAATGAAGTACCGGTAGACTCAAAAAACGGTCTCGGCATCGGCCTAAGCATCGTCAAAACAATTGTTCATGCCCATCATGGCAAATTGGAAATGACTGTGGCAGAGGGCCAAACCGTTGTCCGGATTTATTTGAAGTGAAGGAGGGGACATTATGGGAAGAATAGTCTTGTTGATTGAAGACGACCCGACGATCGCTGATTTTATGGGAGTCGTTTTAGAAAAAGAAAGGTATCAGATTCGCGTGGCAGAAACGGGAATGGCTGCGCTGACGATTTTTCAGGAACAATCCTTTGACTTGATTTTGCTTGACCTCGGGTTACCCGACATTGATGGAATGGAGTTATTAAAGATCATTCGCAAACGCATGGCGGTACCATTGATCGTGATTTCAGCCCGCAGCAATGAAGGCGAGAAGGTCAAAGCATTGGATTTGGGGGCGGATGATTATGTGACCAAACCTTTTGGGATGAACGAATTGCTTGCCAGAATCCGGACGGCATTTAGGCATCGCAAGCAAGAACCCATGCCTTTAGTGATCGAAAACGGGGAACTGACTCTTGATACTGAAAGACAACTATTGACTAAGTCCGGAGAAGAGATCCATTTAACGAAAAATGAATACCGCATTCTAACGGTTTTATTTCAACAGCTAGGCAAAGTCGTGACCTATCAAATGTTAGCGACGGAAGTTTGGGGGCCTTATGGCACCGATCCGCAAGTGCTGCGAGTCAATATGTCAAATATCCGGAAAAAAATCGAGACCAACACCATCAGTCCAGAATATCTGATCACCGAGATCGGAGTGGGCTATCGTTTAAGAGACCATCGAGATGCCTGATGCCTCTCAATCAAGAAAAAGCAGAGGTTGCCCAGTGGTCAGCTTCAAGAAATTACTTTTAACCGTTTATTCGGAAAAAGGAGCTATGACAAGATTTTTGTCATAGCTCCTGCTTTTTGTATGAATGGGCGGAAATTTTGAAAAACTAGCGAGTCCAAGGTATTCTTAGTGGAAGATGATGTGACTGATTTGCCAACAAGAAAAGGTGGCTATCCATTGCTAGCCAATCATCGATAAAGAAGCGCTGATTCAGCAAGCCCAACGCTTTGCCGATTTAACTGGAGTCAAAGAATTTTTACTAGCCAATCAATTACTTGGATAAGCGAGAAATCGCTTGGCTCACTCAAGATGAATGGTTTTTCATAGCTCTTGGAGCGCCATACAAACCATTCATCTTTTTCGATTTTAGTGAAATTTAGTGTCACTGAAAATGAATACGCATCCAAAAAAAGATTGCAATTTTGGAAAAACGTGCTATAGTTTGAAATTGAACCGGTTCAATTTCAAACCTAAGGAGATGTACCTATGAGTTTTGTAGACAAATTATCTGAAAAACTATTACCAATCGTTTCAAAAATGAATAGTCAACGTCATCTACTAGCCATCCGCGACAGCTTTATCATTACCATGCCTTTAGTGATGGCTGCATCGATCATGGTCTTATTAAATGCTTTGATCTTTTCGAATGCAACAGTTCAACAATTTATTGATTTAAGTCCATTAGCCGATTTAGCTGTGATTGTAAATAATGGTACGATGAGTATTTTATCAATAGTTGTTTGTTATAATATCGGTTGGAACTTGGCGAATCATTATATTCGTTCTGGAGAGATGGATGATCCTGCGTTTAGTGCAGTCCATGCCGGCGTTTTGAGTATTGCACTTTTATTCATTTTGATGCCAGTTAAAAGTATGGTGACGTTGACAGATGGTAGTACCGCTGAAGCAACTGGCGTATTTATGCAAAGTTTAACCTCATCATCTGGTTTAGCTACAGCAATGATTGCCTCCCTAATTGGAACAGAGTTATTTATGAAGTTGGCTAAAATCAAACGAATCAAAATAAAAATGCCTGATGGGGTACCACCAGCAGTAGCAACCTCATTTAATTCATTGATTCCGGAATCAGCTGTCATTTTAATTTTTGCGATTTTTGTTTTTGCACTGAACAGATTGGCTGGTTTAGATTTTCCTAGTTTGATTGAACTAATTATTCAAACACCACTGAAAGCATTTGTTTTATCCGTTCCCGGTATCTTATTCTTGCAGTTTTTCTCTGATTTTCTTTGGGTATTTGGAATGCATGGTTCTAGCATCTTAGCACCGATTAGGCAAGCACCCTTATTGCAGTCGATTCAGGAAAATATGGATGCGTTTTCTGCAGGAAAAGAGATACCTAATATTATTACAGAACCTTTTACCAATGCTTTTGGGCTGATTGGCGGGGGCGGCTGTATTTTACCATTGGTAATCGCGATACTTTGGGTCTCAAAAAGGCAAGAGCAACGACAAATTGCCAAATTCGGTTTAACAACTTGCTTATTTAATATTACAGAACCTATTATGTTTGGATTACCTGTTGTAATGAATCCGATTTATATGATTCCATGTGCGTTGATTCCTTCAATCAATCTGATTATTGCTTATTTTGCAACAAGTATAGGACTCATTGGAAAAACAGTGGCAGCAGCACCATGGATTACTCCACCTGTGATACAATCCTTTATTGCTACGGGTGGTGATATTAAGGCAGCGATTCTTACAGTCATATTAATCGTATTAGATGTCTTTTTATTTGTCCCATTTGTTTTAGCTGCAAACAAAGCGAGACGAGAAGGAGTGAATCAACTTGGATAAAAAATATCCGTATCAAGATCCGAATCTAACGATACGACAACGAGTTGCCGATCTTGTTAGTCGTTTAAGTTTGAGTGAAAAAGTCGGACAAGTGAATCAACACTTATACGGGTGGGATTGTTATGAATATCAAAAGGGGAAAATTGAATTGACAAAAGCCTTCAAAGAACATGTTCAATGGGGGAAAGGACTAGGGGCACTTTACGGGTTGTTTCGTGCAGATCCGTGGTCGAAAGTTGATTATAACAATGGAATCCCCGTACAGGAAAGCTGGAAAGTGGCCAATCAAATTCAAGAATACGTGATCAGTCACTCAAGATGGGGAATACCTGCATTGATCGTTGAAGAATGTCCTCACGGGCATCAAGCACTCGATAGTATTTCTTATCCAACAAATATCGGTCGTGGAAGTACCTTCAATACGGAGTTGATTGAAAAAACAAGTCACTTGATGGCGAAAGAATTGGCGGCAAAAGGTGTTCATATCGCATTAGTGTCAACGCTTGATCTAGCAAAAGATCCAAGATGGGGCAGATCAGAAGAATGTTTTGGTGAAGATCCGCTATTGAGTGCTCGAATGAGTGAGGCTGTGATTAAGGGATTTCAAGGAAACTTGATCTCAGATGAGGTCCATTTCTTAGATCAACGTGTTTCGGATATAAAAAAAGGTCCAGAACAAATAGGCGTTGTATTGAAGCATTGTATTGCTCAAGGAGACGCATTAGGTGGTCATAATTCAGGAACGGTTCCGATTGGCAGAAGGGAATTTGCGGATGTATACATGCCACTTTTAAAAAGTGCTCGAAATGCGGTAGGAGTCATGGCGGCCTACAATGATATCGATGGTGTGCCATGTCATGTAAATCAACCATTATTAGAGCAACACTTACGCAACGAAAGCGGCTTTCAAGGATTGGTTATGGCTGATGGAATTGCATTAGACCGATTGAGTGATGTTTATCAAGATCAGATAGAAGCAGCTGGACAAGCGCTAATGGCCGGTGTAGATTTAAGTTTGTGGGATGATACGTATACTAAAATCGAAGCAGGCGTAGCCAATGGAACCATTGATGAAAAAGTTTTAGATCATGCGGTTAGTCGTGTATTAGCGATAAAGTTTCTGTTAGGATTATTTGAAAATCCCTTCATTCAACCCACTGATCCAAGCCATCTAGTAGAGGAATCAAAAAGAATGAATGAGGAAGTTGCCAAGGAGAGTTTGGTACTTTTGAAAAATAATGGCATTTTACCATTGACTCCTAGTGGTAAAAAAATTGCAGTCATAGGTCCTAATGCCAAAAATATTTATCATCTACTAGGAGATTACTCTGCTCCTCAAACGAGAGACCAGCAACAGAAAACCATTTTGCAAGCACTAAAAGATACAATGAGCGATGCGGAAATTGTCTATGCCGAAGGTTGTGAAGTCAGAAATGAAGAACACCAAGAACTAAAAATTGAAGAAGCAGTGAAAATAGCACAGGAAGCAGACATTATTCTGACTGTTTTGGGTGGGTCTAGTGCTCGAAATTTTGATATGGAATTTTTACAAAATGGCGCGGTCACATCAAAGGGAATTAATATGGATTCTGGGGAAAATGTTGATGTCGCCTCTCTTTCATTGGGAGGAAAGCAAGAGCTATTACTAAGAAAATTAGCCGCATTACAAAAAACTATCGTGACAATCCTCATTCAAGGACGTCCCTATGATATAACGTTTGTGGAGGAATGTTCAGATGCAGTCCTTGTTGGCTGGTTTCCTGGCCAAGAAGGTGGACAGGCAATTGCTAAAACTTTAATTGGAGAAAATAATCCAAGTGGGAGATTAGGGATCACTTATCCAAGAAACAGTTCTCAACTTCCTGTCTATTATTATCAACGAGATGCATCCAAACAAGAGGATTATTATGATTTGTCTGGAAGCCCTCTCCACGAGTTTGGTGAAGGATTAAGCTATACGATATTTACTTACTCTGAACTTGCTTATCAAAGGAATGTTGACAAACTTCAAGTATCCGTTAAAGTTAGAAATAGAGGAAGTTTTGCCGGCAAAGTAAGTACACTTTTGTTTATTAAATTGCTCGGGGGTTCAGTCATCCAACGAACTAAGATGCTTAAAGACTTTTGCAAAGTAACGTTGGAGCCTCAAGAAGAAAAAACAATTGTATTCACTTTATCATCTGATGATTTCCAATACATGGGTGCAGATGATCGTTGGCATCACGTCAAAAAAGCAAAAATCATGATTGGAGATCTTGCAAAAGAAATCGATCTCGATTAGTAGGAGTAGATTAGGATGGCGTCAATAAGAGATGTCGCGCAATTAGCAGGTGTTTCGGTAGGAACTGTGTCACGCTATTTGAATGGACAGCAACTGAAGCAATCGAATATGGAAAAAATTGCTTCTGCCATTGAAACTTTAGATTATAAGGAGAATATTATTGCTAAGGGTCTGAAAAATAACCGCAGCTTTTCATTAGGCCTTTTGATGAATAGTATCTCGAGTCGCTTTGGTTCTGAAGTTGTTTCTGGAATCGAAAAGGTTGCCGAGGAGAATGGCTATAGTTTGTTGCTTAGTGGATTTTCGAATAGTCCTAAAAAGAATGAAGAAAAAGTAGAATACTTGCTGAAACATGCTGTCGATGGCGTCATTGTTTTCTTGTCTGGTGAAGAATGCTCAGATATCATGAAACTCACACATATTCATGTGCCAATCGTATCTTTGAATAGTCCAGATATTGCCAATGTCGCCGATGTGCTCTTATTGAACGACCGTCAAAGTGTGTTTGACGTCATCAACCATTACTTAGCAGCTGGACACAAAAAAATCGGTTATCTTTCTGCACCAGAATCGGATTATACGGCGGGAGAACGGCTGTCTGGCGCACAAGCAGCTATGGCAAACAGTGACGCAGAAATGAAGATCGTGGTGGGGGACTACACAAGGCAAAGCGGTTATCGAGGTACCGAAGAATTAATCGCGTGGGGAGCAACTGCGATTTTTGTCAGCAACTACAACATGTCAGTTGGGGCCTTGGAATGCTTCAATCAAAAAGGATTGCGCATTGGTAAAGATATCGCTTTTGGTCATTATGATTATCTTTCTGAAGCAGAACAGAGCTTGTTGCCGCAAATCACTGTGAATCCGCCAGCAGAAAAAATGGGGGAAAAAGCTGCAGAACTTGTCTTAGAACGAATCAAAATGGGAAACACGGCCACTGAAAAGCAAGTGGTCTTAATGGAAAATCAACTACTAGGATTAGCGGAGGGAGCAGAAACATGAAGGTTCAATTTCCAGAAAATTTTTGGTGGGGTTCCGCAGCCAGCGGCCCGCAGACAGAAGGACGGGTAGCCGGAGACGGCAAAGGCGAAAATATTTTTGACTACTGGTATGCCAAAGAACCCGAAAAATTTTTTAACCAAGTAGGTCCTGACAAAGCATCGGAAGTTTATCTTAAATACAAAGAGGATGTCCAATTGATGGTTCAAACCGGCCATAACTCTTTTCGGACTTCGATTCAATGGAGTCGGTTGATTCCTGATGGAACAGGGGCAGTCAATCCCCAAGCAGTTGCTTTTTACAATGATTATTTTGATGAATTGATTAACAACGGCATCGAGCCTTTTATTAACCTCTACCATTTTGATATGCCGATGGCGTTGCAAGAAAAGGGTGGTTGGTTAGCTCGTGAAACGGTAGATGCGTATGCAGAATATGCCAAACAATGTTTCGAATTGTTTGGTGCAAAAGTCAAAAAATGGTTTACTCATAATGAGCCGATCGTTCCTGTTGAGGCGGGTTATTTGTATCAGCTGCATTATCCAGAAAAAAGCAATATGAAGCAGGCTGTTCAAGTTGGATTCAATGAAGCATTGGCTTCCGCTTTGGCGATCAAAGCTTACCATGAAAGCGGACAAACCGGGCAAATCGGGATTATCCTTAATCTGACTCCAAGTTATCCGCGAGACAGCAATAATCCAGAAGATGTTCGGGCAGCAGAAATCGCCGATGCCTTCTTCAATCGGTCGTTTCTTGATCCTGCGGTCAAAGGAATTTTCCCAGAAGAACTGGTGAAAATCGTGAAAGAATTAGACATGGTACCTAAGATGCAAGGGGATGATCTGGACATCATCAAAAACAACACCGTCGATTTGTTGGGAGTCAACTATTATCAGCCACGGCGAATCAAGGCGAAAGAAACACCGGTCGATTCTACAGCTACGCCGATGCCGGAAAATTATTTTGATGTGTATGATATGCCAGGGAAAAAAATGAATCCTTATCGTGGATGGGAAATCTATGAAAAAGGTATTTACGATCTATTGATCAACCTTCGCGATAACTATGGCAACCTGCCTTGCTTTATCTCGGAAAATGGCATGGGAGTTGAAAATGAGCAGCGTTTCTTAGGTGAAGATGGGATGATCCATGATGATTATCGGATTGAATTTGTTTCTGAACATTTGAAATATGTTCATCAAGCAATTCAAGAAGGCGCCAATTGTCTAGGCTATCATATGTGGACCTGCATGGACAACTGGTCGTGGACAAATGCCTACAAAAACCGCTACGGCTTTATCTCCGTTGACTTGGAAAATGATCGGCAGCGGACAATCAAAAAATCAGGACACTGGTTCAAACAAGTTTCTGAGAACAATGGCTTTGAAGGATGAGTCTTTCATGAATGCGCGATAGGATAAGCCAAACAGAGCAGATAGAATAGTTGAAGCAGATGAAGGGAGGTTTTCCCTTCATCTTTTTTTTTGACTGATAGGTGCTTGATCAGGCTGTGATCAGGGGTGCGAAGGAGGAAGCGAAGGAACTTAACAACGCAGCCAGTAGAAAAGCAGTTTAGTGAAAAAAACATGGAATATTTTACAAGAAATCGAAGGGTTCAATGCTAGAATAGTTAAATAGATAAAAAGGAGGTACAGAATGAAAAAGGTTCACTATGATGAAATGTTTGGAATTGAGGCCTATGCCTTAGAAAACTATCCAAAGAGCTTTCCGCTTCACTTTCATGATTATTATGTGGTGGGGGTTTTGTTAGAGGGAAAAAGGAGCCTGTATTGTGGAAAGACCCAAACCCTTGAAAAAGGCGATCTGAACTTATTCAATCCCTACCAGCCTCATAGTTGTCAAAGCATAGAGAACCAGTCAATCACCTACCACGCCCTTAACATTTCCAAGGAAATGATGGCCCATGCAGTAAAGGAAATCACCGGCAAAAACGAGTTGCCTTATTTCAGTCAGGTGATTTTACGAAACGACGGCTTAGGAGAATTAGTCGAGGAATTGTATCAAGCCATTCGTTTAAAAAAATCCTCTCTTTATCGGGAGGAATTGATTTTTTTGCTCATTGAACACTTGCTTACATACACGGCAGAAGGGTATCAGAAGGAAGCCATACGAAATGGTGGCTTAGAAGCTGTTTGCCACTATCTGCACCAGCATTACACAGCAGATATTCGCTTAACGGATCTTGTGGCATTGACCCATTTGAAAAAAAGTTCTTTCATTCATCAGTTTACAAAAAACTACGGCATGGCCCCTTATCGGTATCTCTTATCGATTCGAATCGCTGAAGCGAAGAAACTACTGGCAAACCAGCAGTCTGTAGCAGAAGTGGCGTTGATGACCCATTTTTCTGATCAAAGCCATTTCTCCAATGTATTCAAAAGCTTTATTG
This sequence comes from Enterococcus sp., assembly GCF_022711995.1. Classification (GTDB taxonomy): domain Bacteria; phylum Bacillota; class Bacilli; order Lactobacillales; family Enterococcaceae; genus Enterococcus_D. The sequence goes on along the minus strand of NZ_JALAHI010000041.1, from coordinate 49,603 downwards.
GGCTGACCCCGAAACAATATCAAAGAATGTATCAAAGGAGTATAGAATGAATCATTTATTGAAGAATCCGCATGTCACTGCGTTGATCACGGTTTTTTTCTGGTCAACGACGTTTATTGCAACAAAGCTGTTATTGATTGATTTTTCACCCACTGCAATATTGCTTGTCCGGTTCATCATTGGTCTTGCGGCATTGAGTGTGATTTCCAAGTTTAGTCTCGTACATTATCGTTTGTGGCAGCATCTATATTTGATGGCTGCCGGCATCTCCGGAGTTTGTTTTTATTTCTTTTTGGAGAACATCGCTTTAAGTTATACCAGTACATCGAATGTGGCGGTGATTGTTTCCATTTCGCCTCTTTTCATTGGTCTGGCTTCAGCTTTTGTGTATCAGACAAAATTAAAAGTAACCTTCTTTATCGGCTTTTTGCTCTCTTTTAGCGGCATTTTTTTGATTAGTTTTGTAGGAGATCTTTCCTTTCATCCATTAGGTGATTTCTTAGCCGTGGCAGCTGCCTTGATGTGGATGATCTACTCCCTATTGATCAAAAAAATCGCCAGTTGGGGGTACTCAGTGATCGATACGACGAAAGCAATCTTTCTCTATGGGATTCTCTTTATTTTGCCACTGTTTGTATTGACCAAGAGTTCGCTACCATTAGAAAAATTGCTTCAAACAGACAACTTGTTTTACCTACTGTTTCTTGGCTTAGGTGCTTCCGCGTTGTGCTTTGTCCTCTGGAATTATACCGTTGAACAGCTAGGCGCTGTCGTTGCCGGACTTTATATTTATTTGGTTCCTGTGACGACATTATTCGCTTCTTTTCTCATCTTGGGAGAAACGATCAGTTTTGTGAAATTAATAGGCGTGATCTTGACGCTATTGGGTCTTTTTGTTTCGGAAGGACAAAGAAAGTTTTCAATAAAAACAGTGAGATTAAAGGATCAGGAGTAGACAAACCGCGACTTAGCCAAGGCTCCTGTTCAATGATGATAGCGAGCGTGGGACAAAAGTGTTTTTTACTTTTGTCCCACGCTCTAGTGAATTGTTTATAAAAAGTCTTTCGGCTAGCGAAGAAGCACTATCTGAAGGACTTTGCTTTCACGCATTTCTTGAAGTGATTTTCGCCAATGTGAAAATCGTTTTTTCATTAGTGCCGGTGATCGATCGACGGAAAGCGAAGGTCCTCGATGTTCAGGAAGTGTTTGGCAACCAGAACATTTCCCCCAAAGAGAGGAGCTTGTTCGCCTAAACGACTAGTTTTGATTTTAGTATTTTGGGTAAACTGGCTGGTTAATTTTTGTTGCAACTCTGTAAGAAGAGTAGGGATTTTCCGATAAACTGAACTATTGATGTAGACTTCTTCAGGATCGAAAAAGGTGATGACATTGTTTAATCCAATACTGAGAAATTCAACATTTTGCCTTGCCAGTTCAATGGCAGACTTCTCTCCTGAATGAACAGCTTCCGCAAAAATATCCGAATTGACAAAGTCTTTTTTTGTATAGTGACTGTAGGTATCAAACAACACTTTATTGGAAGCATATTGCTCTAAACAGCCGCGATTTCCGCAAGGGCAGAGGTTGCCGTGGGGAAATAAGGTAGAATGACCGACTTCACCGGCGGTTCCATGAGTGCCTGTCTGCAAACGACCATTTACGATAATGCCAACACCGATTCCGCTATGGATACTGACACTGATCAAATTGGTTGAATCAGAAGAAAAACAATATTCGCCCAAAGCTGTTAAGTTTGCTTCATTTTCAATATAAACGGCGGTATTGTATTTTTGACTTAGAGGGGTGATCAAATCGATCCCTTCCAAATCGTAATAAGGGGTAAAGGTGATCGTTTCCTGATTGACGATGCCATGGATCGCTAAACAGATACCAACCAGACCATGAGTGGCAGACGGCATTTGCGGAGTGAATTCCTGCATGATCGAGTCAATGGTGGTGAATACATTGTCTTTGGTGATCAAGATATCTTGTTTTTCTGCAGTAGCAATTTTCTGGCCGTTGATATAGGAAAGCATCCCGTTGACATAATTGTAGCCAATATCAAAAGTAACCGCTAAGCTGCTTTGATGGTCAAATTGAAGTTGGATCGGTTTGCGGCCACCGATAGATGTGGAATCACCAATTCCTACTTCTTTGACAAACTCGGTTTCGATCAATTTTTTCATGATTTGAGAAACAGAGGCTTTGTTCAGATTCGTTAGATGTGAGACTTCCGCTCTTGAAATATGTTCGTTATCAATGATGGTTTTTAGGACGGCAGCTTCGTTCTGCTCGCGAATGCCCATTTTATTAATAATCATACGCTCTCCTTTTTGATCTATCATAGTGTTAGTTTACCGTGCAAATTAATATTGTGCAAGTTTATCTTTATTCCTTAAAATAGAACTCGTATAAGGGGAAAAAAAGTAAACAAAGGTTTGAAAGCGCTTGACAAAAACCAGCTAGTCGTTTACTATCCAATTAGTTAGTTTTTTAAGCAAATTAACCTAAATATTGTGATCACATATCCGTAAACGATGAAAAAATTATTATCAGCAAAGGAGAATGATATGGCTTATTTACTAGGACTGGATCTAGGGACGAGTTCCTTGAAAGGGTTGGTTTTTGATCAATCGGGGCAGCTTATCAATACAGCTAGCGCCGATTATCCATTGACATCCCCACGACCAGGATATAGCGAGCAAGATCCGAATCATTGGCGCCAAGCGGCCCAGACAGTTATTTTTGAGTTGCTCGACAAAATCCCTGAATTGCGTAAAGAGTTGATTGGTATCAGTTTTTCAGGTCAAATGCATAGCTTAGTTTTACTCGATGAAGAAAATACGGTGATTCGTCCGGCAATATTATGGAATGATGTGCGTACGACGAAACAATGCCAACGAATCATGGAAGAAATGCCGGAGATTCTTGCTATCACCAAAAATGTTGCGTTGGAAGGCTTCACATTACCTAAAATTTATTGGGTGCAAGAACATGAGCCGGAGAACTGGCAGCGAGTTCGTCATTTGATGTTACCGAAGGATTTCTTGGCTTTATGGCTATCGGGTACTTACTCCATGGACTATTCGGATGCGGCAGGAACATTATTGCTGGATAGTGAGCAGAAATGCTGGTCGACAGAAATCATCAATAAGTTTGCTATTCCCGCAGAGATCTTACCAACACTATTTGAATCTGCGGAAGAAGTGGGCACATTGGTTCCTGAATTACAAGCAGCATTTGGTTTTGAGCAAGAAGTTAAAATCTTTGCCGGTGGTGCGGACAACGCCTGTGCCGCATTAGGATCAGGGATCATCGATGAAGGCATTGGAATGGTATCGATTGGAACCAGCGGTGTATTCCTATCTTTTGAAGAACAAGAGGTTGATTACCAAGGAAAATTGCACGTGTTTCATCATGCCGTTGCCAAAAAGCACTATTCGATGGGGGTCACATTAGCTGCTGGCAATTCATTGAGCTGGTATCGTGATACATTTGCTGAAGGGGTCGATTTTTCCGAATTGCTTGCTGATGTGGAGGAAGTTTCACCGGGAGCGGATGGCCTTTTATTTACGCCTTATATTGTTGGCGAACGAACACCTTACACAGATAGCACGATTCGAGGCAGTTTCATCGGGATCGATACCCACCATCGACGTCGACATTTCAGTCGCGCCGTGTTAGAAGGCATCACATTTTCTTTGAAGGACTCGCAACTGATCATGGAAGAAACCGCCAAACGCAAGTTTAGCAAAATCGTCTCTGTTGGCGGCGGTGCGAAAAATAAAGCTTGGCTGCAAATGCAAGCGGATATTTTTGATGCTGAGATCACGACATTAACAACGGAACAAGGACCAGGGATGGGCGCAGCCATGTTAGCAGCTATCGGCAGTGGGTTATATCCGGATGAAGCTGCGTGTGTAGAAGCTTTTGTGAAGTATGGTCCAGTGATCAAACCAGTGAAAGAAAACGTGGCAGAGTATCAGCGTGTATATGCCATCTATCAAAAAGTGTATCCGCAAACGGCACCTTTGTGTCGGGAACTGGCTGCTCTTCAACCCGAGTGAGTCTTAAAAACAGGTTTTACGAAACTTATTTTTCATAAGTAAGTTAGTTTATCACACTAAAAAACTACAAAATGGAGGAAACAAAATGAGTTATTTCCCAACGATCGATAAAATCCAATACGAAGGTCCTCAAACTGAGAATATGTTTGCGTTTCGTCACTATGACGCAGAAGAAGTCGTGCTAGGCAAGAAAATGAAAGATCATTTGCGCTTTGCAATTGCGTATTGGCATACCATGACCCAAGATGGATCAGATCCTTTCGGTGCACCAGTCAACAAACGGACGTGGGTCGGTGAAACGGAGATGGAGACTGCCAAAAATCGTGTGGAGGCATTCTTTGAAATTTGTGAAAAACTAGGGGCAGAATTTTTCTGTTTCCACGATGTGGATGTGGCACCAGCTGGCGAAACTTTAGAAGAGTTTTTCCAAAATCTAGATGAGATCACCGATTTGATCAAAGAAAAGATGGAGCAAACAGGAATCAAATTGCTATGGAATACTGCCAATATGTTTTCGCATCCTAGATTCAACAATGGAGCTGCGTCAACGAACAATGCCGAAGTTTATGCCATTGCTGCAGCACAAGTCAAAAAAGGACTGGACATCTCCAAAAAATTAGGCGGCGAAAACTATGTCTTCTGGGGTGGTCGTGAAGGCTACGAGACATTGTTGAACACAGACATGAAATTTGAACAAGACAATATTGCCCGTCTGTTTAAAATGGCGATTGCCTACGGTGAAAAAATCGGTCATAAACCGCAATTCTTATTAGAACCTAAACCAAAAGAACCATCGAAGCACCAATATGATTTTGATGCTGCAACGACAATGGCCTTCATTCAGCATTATGGTTTGGAAGGCGACTTCAAGTTGAATCTTGAAGCCAATCATGCCACATTGGCTGGTCATACCTTTGAACATGAGATCGCAGTTGCTCGCAGTTATGATGCACTAGGATCACTAGATGCCAATCAAGGAGATATGCTGCTAGGCTGGGATACGGATGAGTTTCCAACAAACGTCTTTGATTCAACCCTTGCTTTGTATGAAGTGTTGGAAAATGGCGGCATCGCACCGGGAGGAATCAACTTTGATTCTAAAGTTCGCCGTTCTTCTTTTGAAATGGAAGACTTGTTGTTGGCGCATATTGCTGGGATGGATACCTATGCCCGGGCATTAAAAGCCGCAGCGAAGTTAAAAGAAGATCGCTTCTTTGACGAATTGAAAGAAAAACGTTATGCCTCATTTAGCGAAGGAATCGGCGCGAAGATCGTGGCAGACCAAGAAGATCTTGAAAGCTTGACGGATTACGCGTTGGCCCATGACCAAGTGGAGTTGGAATCTAGCCATATTGAATACGTGAAATCTCGTTTGAATGATTACTTGTTCTAATGAACTGGGCTGTGACATAAGCCAAAACAAGTGATAAATCCAATGATATCAGAGAGGTCCCTGGGACATTGCTTTCAGATGGCGATCGACCAAGACCTCTCTGTCATTGGGAAATCCTTGTTCAACTTATGCTGCAGTCTTTTTTTCAAAGTGGGAACGAAATTCTGTTGTTTCTGAGTAAGAATGTGCTACGATAAAATGTAACCGATTTAATAAGGTTGTTGAGGAGGATAATAAACCATGTTTCACAGCAAATTAGATCCTTTCCCGACAGATTTTTTGTGGGGAGCTGCATCGGCCGCTTATCAAGTCGAAGGCGCGTGGGATGCCGATGGCAAAGGACCATCCATCTGGGATACCTATTCACAAATTGCCGGTAATACTTTTGAAGAAACCAATGGCAAAATCGCGATTGATCATTACCATCGCTACAAAGAAGACGTGGCACTGATGAAACAGATGGGACTAAAAGCCTATCGTTTTAGTGTGGCTTGGTCACGTATTTTGCCAGAAGGAGAAGGGGCTGTCAACGAGGCTGGATTACGCTTTTACGAAGATCTGGTGGATGAATTGCTGGCTCATGACATTGAACCTGTTTTGACACTATACCATTGGGATCTGCCTCAAGGGTTACAAGACCGCTACCAAGGGTGGGAAAGCCGCCAAACAGCAGAGGCTTTCGAGAATTATTGCCGTATTTTATTTGAACGACTAGGGGAAAAAGTGACGTATTGGGTGACCATGAATGAACAAAATGTCTTCACAGCTCTCGGTTACCGCTGGGGAGCTCATCCACCAGGAATCAAAGACTTAAAGCGAATGTACGCCGCAAATCATATCATCAATATTGCCAATGCTAAAGCCATTCATTTGTTTCATGAAATGGTACCCCAAGGAAAGATTGGACCCAGTTTTGGTTATGGACCGATGTATCCTTTTAGTTGTGATCCAGAAGATGTATTAGCTGCCGAAAATGGCGAAGCCTTCAACAACGCGTGGTTTTTGGATGTTTACTGTAAGGGGCAGTACCCCAAATTCGTGTACAAGCAATTAGCAAAACTTGGAATTGCGCCGGAAGTTACTTTAGAAGACCAGCAACTCATGAAACAGGCAAAACCAGACTTTCTGGGGATCAATTATTATCATGGGGGAACGGCACAGCAAAACCAGTTTCAAAAGCAGCAAACCGCCAAAAAAGAATTTTCAAAAGTCGATCCTTACCTAATGCAAGCGACGTCTGATGCGCTGGCACCAGAAGAAAATATGTTTGCTACAGCTGAAAATCCTATGCTGAAAAAAACGGATTGGGGTTGGGAGATCGATCCGGTTGGTTTTCGGGTCGCACTGCGCCGCATCCAAGCCAACTACGATTTGCCGATTTTTGTAACGGAAAATGGCTTAGGGGCGCTTGATCAGCTGTCAGACTGCCAGATCCATGATTCCTATCGAATCGATTATCTGCAAGAACACCTTCTCGAATTACAAAAAGCGATCACCGATGGTGTGGATATGATTGGCTACTGTGCTTGGTCTTTCACCGATCTGTTGAGCTGGCTGAACGGATATCAAAAACGCTATGGCTTTGTCTATGTCGATCGCGACAATCAGCAGGAGAAGCAGTTAGCAAGAATTCCAAAAGACAGTTTCTATTGGTATCAAGAAGTGATCCGCACAAATGGGGCCAGCTTGCAGCAAAACGAGAAGTAGACGAAAGTGGAGTGAGAAGATGCGTAAGGTATTGATTGTCGATGATGAGGTTTCGATCCGCAACGGACTGCCGTTGATCATCAACTGGGAAAGCTATGGGTATCAGATCGTCGGATCGGCAGAAAACGGTGAGACCGGACTGGCAATGATTCGTGAATTGAAACCCGACGTAGTGATTGCCGATATTCGGATGCCCGGGAAAAATGGCCTAGATATGGTAGCCGCCGCCAACGAAGAAGGATTCTCGTTTTATGCGATCATTTTATCCGGCTATTCCGATTTTGATTATGCGAAACAAGCCCTTCAGTTAGGGGCAGTGACTTATTTGTTAAAGCCGATCGATGAGGAAGAACTGATTGCCATTTTAACGAAAATTGATCAAAGAGCGAAAAGCGATCAGCAGAAAAACCAGAAAAGTCAGCTGATGGAAAAACTTTTCGGAGGCGATTCCACCGGGGTCAAACACGCTCAAGCAATCAAATTATTGCGTCTTGCAGAAGAGACGGATCCTCATCTGCTGATCGAGAAACTCCAACAGCAAGTCGGCCAAGTAGTCTCACTGATCCACCGCCACCATTGTTATCTCGTATTATTAAATGAAGAACGTTTCCCAGATGAGACGATCGATCAGTGGTGCCGAAAAGTATTAGGGCAGCGCGAAGTCTTGATCTCTCGCTGGTTTGCAGCACAGGAAAGTTTAAAACCGTTGATGGTGGATATCCAGACATTAAGCAAGCTGATTTTTTTATACCCCAATCAAGTGATTTCCCATCATGTCTTGGAAAAAAGTCAAGCAGAACCCCAGACGCCGCGGGGGGCACTAATGGAGGCAATTTTAGCCAACCAGCCCCTCGCAGAACTTTTGACAGGCTACTGGCAGAATTTTTATCAGACATTGGCGTTGGAAGACGCCATCAAATGGCAAGTCAACGGGGATGTGGAATGGCTCTATCATCAAATCATTGAAAAGGTAGCACTGGACATTCCTTGGGATTCAGAAGCGTTGCATCAACAAATATTTCTAGCGCAAACCTTCCCGATGTTGCAAACCGTCATCACAGACAAACTTCATCAATTGAAGGAGGCGGTCGCCAATCGCTTCAATCAAGTGGATATCATCACTGAATTGATCCAGTATACAAAAAAGCATTATCGGGATGATTTAACGTTGAAAAAAATTGGTGAGATTTTCAGTTACAACAGCGCCTATTTAGGAAAAAAATTCCGCAAAGAGACCGGTAAAAACTACTTGGCATTCTTGGATGAAGTGCGCATGGAAAAAGCCGTGGAAATATTGCGGCATTCTAATCTAATGGTCTATGAAGTAGCCGAGTTGGTGGGCTACAGCAACGTCGATTATTTTTATAAAAAATTCAAACAGTACCATCACGTTTCTCCCAATGAATTTCGTAAGCAAGAATAAACAAGAGGAATCAGATAGATGAAGCAGAGGTTGCACAGTGGTCAGATTCAAGAAATAAGAAGGGATTTCCAAAAATTATTTTCCAAATTTTTGTGAGATTTTGGTTTATTTCCGAAGAAGTTACTTCTAACCGTTTATTCGAAAAGGGACTGTGGCATAAGTCTCCGACAAGTAACATCCGAACAGTAACTAGTATTGCTATAGATTCCTCGTCGCAAAAGTCCGAGGAATCCACAGTAATAGACTATGATTCGGTTTCACTTGTTGGATGGTGACTTATGGCACAGTCCTTCTTTCTTTGTCTTTTCTGTGAGTGTCCAATTGTCTGGCTGACCTCTATTTTTTAGGGTAAGAAAGACTAAATTATTTGGTAGGCGTTCAATCTTCCCTTTTGTATAATTTAAATGAACGTGTAAGCGCTTTTTGAATGGAGGGATGAAATGGAAAAAGGGGAGCTGTGTTTTGATGTAGGGGGAACCTATATCAAGTACGGGGTGTTTGACCGCAAAGGACAGTGGCTTGAGCGGGGGAAATTTCCGACACCGAATGAGACGATGGACGCTTTTTTTGCTGCTTTGGTCACAAAAATCACTGAAGTCGAAGAAAAAATAATTGTTACCGGAATCGGACTAAGTTTTCCGGGGTTTATTGATCCCACAAGTGGCGTTGCAATCATGGCAGGTGCGCTGACGCCCCTCCATGGCTGCAATATTTTGCAAGAACTGCAGCAGCGGTTGTCGACCCATTACCCGATTTGGATCGAGAATGATGCCAACTGTGCGGCGTTAGCAGAACTGGCTTTTGGAAATGCGAAAGAAGTGCAGGATTTTGTTTTGCTTACATTGGGAACTGGCATCGGTGGTGCATTGATCCAAGACCGAAAAATCATTCATGGCGCAGGTTTTCGCGCCGGGGAATTCGGCATGATGATCACCGATTTTCAAACGTCTTCTTTCAAGACATTGCATGATCTCGCTTCGACTAGAGGTCTGATCGATGCCTATCGGCGGGAAAAACAGATTCCAGCAGAGCAGCCGATTCTCGGAGAAAAGATCATGGAGGAATGGCAGGAACCAGAGACGCAGCGAATCATCACCCATTGGGCTGATTATGTGGCATTAGCCGTATACAATCTCGCCGTTACCATGAACCCAGAAAAGATTTTGATTGGCGGTGGAATCAGTACAGAACCACGGCTGCTCCCATTGATCCAAGAGGCACTGAACAAAAATCCCCATTGGCCAGATTTTTCAGTACCCATTGAAACGTGTTTGTACCAAAACGATTCAGGATTGTTAGGCGCACGATATTTGATTGAACAAGGAGGAAACGCATGAAATTTTCAGATGGCGGATGGTTATTCCGTGAAGGATATGAAGTGAGATTTGCTGTTCATGTCTATGATGCACACAAACTGGAGGATAAATTAGTCCTCTATATGCCTTACAGCTATGTCGGACATAAAGGAGCGACGTTGGACGGTGGTCTGTTGACCATGGAAATCACGACACCACGAAGCAATATCATTGGCGTCACCATGTACAATTACAAAGGCGTCCAAGCAAAAGCACCGGAATTTGACTTATTCACCGAGGCAGTCGATCCAGTGATTACCGAGGAAGAGGCTTCTTATTCGTTTCAATCCGGCGATCTGCGGGTGGTGATCACTAAAGGCGAAACGCTTTCCACCGATTTTTACTACAAAGGGCAGTTGATCACCCAAAGCAAACCTCGAAGCAAAGCTGTAGTGATCGATCCTAAAGGCCACACCCATATTAGTGAACAATTGACTCTAGGCGTGGGAGAAACCATCTATGGGTTAGGGGAACGATTTACGAATTTTGTTAAAAACGGCCAAAGTGTTTCAATCTGGAATGCTGACGGCGGCACAGGGACGGAACAAGCCTATAAAAATATTCCCTTTTATTTAAGCAATAAAGGCTATGGTATTTTTGTCAATTCACCGGATCGAGTGGAATTTGAGATCGGTAGTGAAAAGGTTTCACGGGTCCAGTTCAGTAATCCCGGACAATCGATCCAATACTTTGTGATTGCTGGTGACGACATGAAACAAGTTATCCAGCGGTATACCGATTTAACTGGAAAACCGTCTCGGCCACCAGCTTGGTCCTTTGGTTTGTGGTTGAGTACGTCATTCTTAACAGACTACGATGAACAAACCGTCACCTCATTTGTTGATGGCATGGCGGAAAGAGATATTCCACTGGAAGTCTTCCATTTTGATTGTCTCTGGATGAAGGAATACGAATGGTGCAACTTTACTTGGGATGAGCGAACATTTCCCGAGCCGGAAAAAATGCTGCAGCGACTAAAAGCGAAAGGACTAAAGATCTGTGTCTGGATCAATCCTTATATTGGCCAAAAATCGCCGCTTTTCGATGAAGGTATGGCCAATGGTTATTTCTTGAAACGAGAGAATGGCGATGTCTGGCAGTGGGACAAATGGCAAGCCGGATTAGCCGTGGTAGACTTCACCAATCCAGAAGCAGTGACTTGGTATAACAGTAAATTACGCGCATTGCTGGCAATGGGGGTGGATTGCTTCAAGACCGATTTCGGTGAACGAATCCCTACAGATGCCGTTTACTATGATGGCTCTGATCCGGAAAAAATGCACAATTACTATGCGTATTTATACAACCAAGTGGTTTTTGATCTGTTGAAAGAAGTCAAAGGGCCAGAGGAAGCCATCGTCTTTGCGCGAGCTGCTTCTGTTGGTTCCCAACGATTGCCGGTCCATTGGGGCGGGGATAGTACCTCCGATTACCCTTCAATGGCGGAATCGTTGCGGGCAGGATTATCTTTTGGTCTGGGAGGTTTTGGCTATTGGAGTCATGATATTTCCGGATTTGAAGCGGGATCCACTCCGGATCTTTATAAACGTTGGACACAATTTGGTTTGCTTTCCTCCCATAGCCGCTACCACGGCAGTTGGGAATACAAAGTGCCATGGGTCTACGATGAAGAAGCCGTGGCCGTGTCGCGGGCCTTTACGAAACTAAAACTGTCACTGATGCCCTATTTGCAAGCACAGTCGGTGTTGACAGCCGCGACAGGCGTGCCGATGATGCGGGCGATGGTTTTGGAATTTCCTGAAGATGAAATGACCCATCAATTGGATCGCCAGTATATGCTAGGAGAAAACCTCTTAGTTGTGCCAATTTTTAATGAGGAAGGAAGGGTTTCTTTCTATGTACCCAAAGCTTCTGGCAACTGGATCGACTTTTTGACCGGTAAAGCTTATCAAGGAGGCCAATGGTATCAAGAGACCGTTGACTACTTCCATCTGCCATTACTGGTTCGGCCAAACCAAATCATCATTGAAGGCCACGATCAGTCGCAAGCGGTCTACGATTATACGCAACAGCCAATCATTCACCTATTCGATTTGCAGAGCCAGAGCTCAGCAGAGGTCTATGATCATTTAGGGCAACAGGTGGGAGCTGTCAAAGTAGTCAAGAAACAAGAAACCATCGAAGTTGAACTCACAGGGATCCAGCAAGCAGAATTGCGGATTCATACGGCAGCAGGTATGCGAGCCTATTCCCTTACTGCAAATTCAACAACCATCAAGGAGTAGTCAATGACAAAGCGAACAATCAAGAATCCCATATTACCAGGCTTTCATCCTGATCCTAGTATTTGTCGTGTCGGCGCTGATTATTACCTTGTCACCAGTACCTTTGAATATTTCCCCGGACTGCCGATTTATCATAGTCGTAATTTGACTGATTGGACATTGATCAGCCATGGGATCAGCCGCCCGCAACAGCTTCGCCTGTCTACCAAGATGCCGAATGCCTTTGGCCTATACGCGCCAACCATTCGCTACATCGATCAACGGTTTTATATCGTTTGTACCAATGTTGGAGACAATGGCGCAGAGGAAGGAAATTTTCTGATTTGGACAGATGACATTTTCGGAGAATGGTCACAACCTATCTGGTTAGATACCCCGGGAATTGATCCGACAATCTTTAAAGACGATGATGGTCAATGTTATTACCTAGGCACCCATAAAGAAATTTATCTGCGGAAAATTGATTTGACCAGTGGAAAATTAGGGGAGCGGCAAAACATTTGGACGGGCAGCGGTGCAGCAGATCCTGAAGGTCCCCACCTGTATAAAAAAGATGGGTATTACTATTTGCTGATTTCAGAAGGGGGAACTTCTTATGGGCATATGCTGACGATGGCCCGCAGTCGCCAAATTGAAGGGCCCTATGAAGACTGCCCGATGAATCCGGTAATGACGAATCGCAGCAGCAACTTGCCGCTGCAAGCTGCCGGACATGCGGATCTGGTGCAAGATACCACAGGCCAATGGTGGGGCGTCTGTTTGGCGGTTCGTCCTATCAGCTATCCTTTACGCCATCTCCTTGGCCGTGAAACTTGTCTGCTGCCAGTCGATTGGTCAGGAGAATGGCCGATCTTTGGCGATGGTGGCCATTTGCCAGAAACGCTGCTCATTGAAACAGAGGTCTCTCAGGTGGCCCCTACGGATCCCGATTGGGTCACAATGTTTGAATGGGATCCGTCACTGATTCAATCAACTGCCAGTGGTTTTTTACTGCAGCCGAATGCTGCCAGTTTGTCAGACCAGAAAAAGATGGCGGTCGTCTTTCAGCGGCAGACAGCATTAGAACAGCATTTTATGGCGGATTTCGATTGTCAAAAACTGACGGCGGGGGAAACCGGCATGACTGTTTTCCTAAATGCGACCCATCATTACGAGATCGCTTTAGAAACGAGTCCCCAAGGAAATCAAATCCTTTTGCGACGCCAAATCGGTTCATTATGGAAAGTAGAAGCAGCTCTTCCTTATGATGGTGCGCACATTTGCCTGCTGATTGAAGGGGATAAAAACCAGTATCGTTTCAGCTATTTTGATCACGCGCAAACCCAGCATTTAGTAGGAAGCGGTGAAACGAAGTATTTAACGACTGAGGTGGGAGGCGTCTTCACTGGCATCATGGTTGGCTTCTATGCCGTCTCTGAGATGCCGCATCAACAAGTAGCGATAGCGATCGAAGCTTGAGAAAAAGCCGCTAGCAGGTTTACAGGTTTAAATGAAGTTCTTGCCTATTCCATCACCCAAAAGCGTGACAATAACCAAGAAATAAGTAAAAGCGAATCATGTACCCGTTATACGTTGGGCGCATGATTCGCTTGTCTTTTGTCTGGCTTTTTTATCGAGTAGTTAGGTCATGAATTCGCAGTGTCACTTGGGTGCCGCTGTTGCTGACGCTTTCGATGGTTAAACCATAGTCCGCGCCATAAAACATTTTGACCCGATGATTGACATTGGCCAAGCCGATATTTCGTTTGGCATACGTGGAAGGGGTCTGAATTTTTTTCTGTAGTTGCTTGAGCTTTTGCGGCGGAATCCCACTCCCGTTGTCTTGAACGACAATCACTACATCATGGCCTTCTTTGGTGATAGTCAAACGAATAAACCCAGGATAAGTGATGCCTTCCAGTCCATGAGAAATCGCATTTTCCACCAATGGCTGAATCAGCAGCGGTAAAATCTGCATTTCTTGTTGATCAATCTCATTGGAGACCGCATAAGAAAAATTGACTCGTTCCCCAAAGCGCATTCGTTGAATCTTAACGTACACATGGACGGCATCCAATGATTCTTCTAAACTTGTGAGTTTCGTTCCATGGGCTTCTAAGGTATAACGCATCGATTTTGCTAATAATTTGATAGCGTAGACTACATCTGAATTCCCAGAGGTCAGTGCCATCATCCGAATTGTCTCCAGTGTGTTGAATAAAAAGTGAGGATTGATCTGTCCTGCTAGGATGTTGAATTCCATCTGCTGTTGTTGGGTCAACAATTCTTGTTGGGCGAGACGGGCACGGTAGATTTCTTCTTCATTTTTTTTGATGCGCTGAATGATTTTATGGAAGTCCAGTGAAATCTGTGAGATTTCATCTTCGCCGCTAATATTTTGAAAGAAGTCATAATTCTCGATGGCAGCATGGTAGACCGCTTGCTGCAATTGACGAATCCGGGTCGTAAAAAAGCGGGCGAATAAAAAGACGATCAAAAAGGTGGTCAGCAATACCGCCACGACGATCGTACTCCAGCGAATCAAGTTTGTTCGTAAGCTGCTGTAAGCCTCTGGATCGGCGGAATAAATCGTAAGGGTGTCCTCTTTATTGCTCATCGTCAATGAATTTTTAGCCAATAGAACATGGGAGCCTTCATTTTTTAGAAAAGTTTCAGCTGGTGAAAGACTATCCGTATGAAAGCGAACAGGTTGTCCTACTTGCTTGATCACATCACTGTAAAACATCACATCGTCATTCAACTGCAGTTCCAGTTCGTAGGAAGCATTTCGCAGACGATTACTCAAATAGTTATAGTCAACAACGATTTCCAGGACTGCTGTTTCCTGTGATAGCGGCAACGGCAGGATTTTGTAAAGGGCCAAACGGTTGGCTTTATGCTCTTTGGGTAATGTCATCAAAAATGCATCTGGCTGTTTTAGCGCTCGCTGATACCACGAACTCTTTTTCAAGGTGTCATCTAACGGTTGAAAGTATTTGTAATGTGGGATTGTCGTATTTGTTGTATAGATCGTTAAACTGGCAATCGCAGTCTGCAAGTTTCTGATTTCATCGATGTTGTCATAGTCGCTGATGGCGGTGATCGCCGCTTGTTCTTCGGGATAATTCTCAGTCAGCAGTTCCCGCAAATGGGTATCATTGGATAGTGAACTGGCGGTGTTAAAGAGTGTCGTTGTGGTATCGAACAGCACCGACTTGACCCGTTGGGCATTCAAAGCTGCCAAATGCTGATAGTTTCCAGTCAGTTGCTTGGTGGAATCATACACCAGCAGCAAACCAATCGTAACCGTAGATAAAAAAACGACTGGCAAATAGAGAATGAAGAGCTGCTTGCGAATCGAAAACTGACTTAGCCGGCGAAAAAGCGAAAAAGGAGTGAATCGCTTCATGATCGTTGATGGCGAAAGACAGCGAGCAACAAGAACGAACTGCAATACATAGCGAATGCAAAGCCAAATAACGCAAAGAGCAATTTGAACAGTGGGAATAAAACGACCAGACAAAAGAGGGTGATGGGGATCAATAGTAACCCTAGAGAACGCACCATTTCAGCCAAAGGCAATAAAAAAGCGTTTTTGATCGTTTGTTTAAAGGTATTTTCAAAGCGGCCAAACAGTGCCAGACTGTAGACCAATACTAGGAAAAAATAGCCGCTGCTGACAAAGGAGATCACGGCAATAATACTTGTTAGGAAGGTTCCACCAGAAAACCAGAAGAACCCACTATAGATTAAAGCAGCAATGGGTAGTCCTAATAGTACAAATGCACCGGTTGCCTTTTTCCAATTGGCACGAAACGCCCGTAGGAAACCAGCAATCAATTCGCCACGTTCGTCGTCTGCATAGCGAAGCGTCACTTCAAAGAGTGCAGAGGTGGCTGCACCGATTGTCACCACTGGCAGACAAAAGAGCAAGTAAAGCACATTTAAAAGAATAAATTGTGAAAAAACAGTAGTGATCTTATATAATTGACCATCGGGATTGTATTTCATATTGTTGTCCTCCTTTTGAAACTATCCTTATATTACTCGGAAAAGCCATTTTATGAAAGCCTTATCAACTGAGTGTTAATAGCTGTAATCGTTGATTTATCAATGTTTTTGTCAAATCTCTCAAAAAGGATGACTAAAATTTACGGATAGAACTCTATTTTTGTCGGGTGGCAAACGTTTCTGCCGGTGCTAGTATAAATGTGTAAAGCGGTTACAAAAGAAAGGAGGAAGAAAATGGAATTAAGGAAGAAGGGGGCTGCCCGACCGAACAAGCGAATCAGTCGCGAAGGGAAAATCATGTTTTTATGTATTCTACCTTTTTTGATCCTGGTTTTCTTATTTGCTTATTTTCCACTGCATGGCTGGATCTATTCATTGTATGATTACAAGCCGGCTTTAGGGTTAGCCCGCAGCGAGTTTGTTGGCTTACGTTGGTTCCGGATGCTGGTTTCTAGTCAAACACAGGTCGACCAGATCGTCCAAGTGATGAAAAATACCTTTGCAATGAGCTTTTTGGGAATCGCCACTTCGATTTTACCGGTTGGTTTCGCGATTTTACTGAATGAAATCAAATGCAAATGGTTTAAAAATCTCGTTCAAACGTTGACGACATTGCCAAATTTCATCAGTTGGGTCTTAGTCTATACAATTGCATTTAGTTTATTTTCTTCAACAGGATTGGTCAACACACTTTTACAGGAGTGGGGATTCATCACAGACCCGCTGAAATTTTTAGATAGCGACAACCATACATGGCTGATGATGTGCCTATGGAATATTTGGAAAGGGTTAGGCTGGGGCGCCATCATGTACTTAGCAGGCATTTCCGGCATTGATCCCGAGCTTTATGAATCGGCACGGATCGATGGTGCGAATCGCTTCCATCTGATGCGTCATATTACATTACCGGCATTGCTGCCAACTTTTTTGGTCATGTTGATGCTGTCTATCGCCAATCTCTTGAACAACGGAATGGATCAATACTTTGTCTTCCAAAATGCCTTCAACAAAAATCATATCCAAGTGCTTGATCTCTACGTTTACAACTTAGGTTTAGGAGGCAATAGCCTGTCCCTTGCCACAGCAATCAGTATGCTGAAAAGCGTCATCTCAGTCGCTTTGTTGGCCATCGTCAATGGCGCTTCAAAAAAAATCCGCGGCACGTCGATTATCTAGAAAGGAGAGCATTTGATGGAATTATCAATCAGCACCAAGAAAAAAGCAAAACCGATCCGAACAAAAGAAGATGTTCTATTCACGTTGATCAACTACAGTTTTTTCATCGTGATCACATTGATCTGTGCCTATCCTTTCTATTACTTGATCATCAATTCGATCAGTAATAACGAATTGAGTTCCTTAGGCCAAATCCGCTTCTTTCCTGAAGGAATCCATTTGGAGAATTATAGTCAGGTATTACAACTAAAAGGACTGCCGCTAGCTGCGACTGTTTCCGTTGCCCGAACAGTGATCGGAACGGCAGCAACGGTCTTAGCCTCTGCCTTTTTAGGATTTATGTTTACCCAAGAAAAAATGTGGAAACGCAAATTTTGGTATCGCTTCGTCGTGATCACCATGTACTTCAACGCCGGATTGATTCCGTTATTCATTACTATGAAAACGTTAGGCTTAACCAATAGCTTCTGGGTGTATATTTTACCCGCAATCGTACAGCCCTTTAATATCATTCTTGTCAAAACCTATATCGAATCGATTCCTAAATCATTACAGGAAGCAGCTGAGATGGATGGCGCTGGCATCATTCAAGTATTCTTTCGCGTGATCTTGCCAAACTGTACCCCAATCTTGGCAACTGTTGCAATTTTCTCTGCTGTTGGACAGTGGAACTCATTTCAAGATACATTGGTGTATATCACCGATCAAAGTCTATATTCACTGCAATATCTTCTTTATACCTATATCAATCAAGCCAATTCGCTGGCACAAATGGTCAAAAACACGTCTGGATCCTTGTCGAGCATCGCTTCTGCTGCCACGACACAAACACCAACTTCGATTCGAATGACCGTTTCCGTGATTGTAGTTCTACCGATTATGTTTATTTACCCGCTGTTCCAAAAATATTTTGTCAAAGGGATTATGTTGGGCGCGGTCAAAGGCTAATAAAAGAAAGAGGGAACGAAATGAAAAAAATGTCCAAATATCTAACAACTGGTCTTTTGGGTGTCACTTTGTTGGGGGCGTTATCCGCATGCGGCGGTTCATCTGATGCAAAAGATGCGGCGTCAAGTGATGGCAAATACGACAAAACCATCACTATTGATGTCTACGATGGACTAGCGAACTATATGGGTGTTCAAGAAGGCTGGTTTGCTAAAATCGTCAAAGATAAGTTCAATATGGAATTAAATGTGATTGCTCCGAATGTGGCAGGAAACGGCGATACACTCTATCAAACCAGAACAGCTGCCGGAGACTTAGGCGACTTGATCATTGTCGACAATGGGCAGCAATACAATGAATTAGTCGAAGCCGGATTGTTGGCAGATGCCAGCGATTATTACAAAGACATGAAAAACGTCAGCCGCTTTGATGCCGCTGTTCAAAATCTAAACAAAGATGCCGATGGAATCTATGGTTTTCCTACGTCTGTTTCAACATTGAAATCAACGGATCCTTCCGAGGGCTTGGATCCAACCTTTGGCGCTTATCTCCGCTGGGATTTCTATGGGGAACAAGGCTATCCTGATGTGAAAACCCTAGAAGACTTATTGCCAGTTATTCAAAAGATGCAAGAAGACCACCCAACGACAGATTCCGGTAAAAAAGTTTACGGTTTCTCATTGTTTGGCGACTGGGATGGCAATATGATGAACGCTGGCAAACAGTTGGTCACTTATTATGGCTATGACGAACTTGGTTTTGCATTAGCAAAAGCGGATGGATCTGATTATCAAAGCATTTTAGATAGCAACTCCGAATATATTCGGGCGCTGAAATTTTACTATCAAGCAAATCAAATGGGATTGATCGATCCAGAATCAACTACCCAAAACTATGATACATTGTTTGCCAAATTCCAAGATGGCCAAGTGCTGTTTTCTTGGTGGCCATGGTTGGGGCAAGCTGCTTTCAACACTACGACGAATTTGGATGCTGGAAAAGGCTTTATGATGGTACCGATTCAAGACCAAACGGTATTTTCTTACGGGGCCGAAGTCTATGGTGGCAAACAATTTATCGGTATCGGTTCAAATGCAGAAGACCCAGAACGAATCGCAGCATTTATCGACTGGCTGTATTCTTCAGAAGGTGTGTTAGCCAACTCTTCTCAAACTAGCGGTAGCAGTGGTCCTGAAGGATTGACTTGGGAGATGAAAGACGGCGAACCTGTATTGACTGATTTTGGTAAAAAAGCATTGTTAGACGGCAATGGCGATGTACCGGAAGAGTATGGCGGCGGCACGTATAAAGATGGTGTTTCGGCATTGAATGTCAACACGGTTTTACCGATCGACACGAACCCAGATACTGGATTCCCTTATGCCTACACGATGTGGGATAGTTACCAAAAAGAAATGACAGATCCGGTCAAAGAAGACTGGTCTAAGAATATGGACAATGCGCAGTCAACCATCGAATATTTGGAAAGTCATGACCAACTGGCGGTGGCACCAGGGGCCAGTTATGTGGCTCCCGAAGATTCTTCCGAAATATCTACGTTGCGGAATCAAGCCAAATCAACCATCGTGGAATATTCATGGAAAATGGTCTTCGCAAAAGATGAAGCGGAATTCAACAGCTTACTGAAAGAAATGCAAAAAACCGCCGATGGCTTAGGTTATCAAACGGTTCTAGAGTTTGATATGGCCAATGCCAAAGATCAAAATGCCAAACGGGAACAAGTAGCTAAAGAGTTTGGTGACGCCGATTAATGAGTAGCATTAACAGGAAAATCAAGCACTAGTCAATACTGAAGGACGATGTGAGAGATCAGCTAAAAAAGATCGGCCACTTATGTAACGGTCGATCTTTTTTGCTTAGCGAAAGGAATGAAACTATGTTAACAACAAAGAAGGATCGCTTATTGTTTGTTGGCGATTCAATCACAGACAGCAATCGAAATCGAGAGGCGATCCCTGCTGGCTGGGGGTCATGGGGGGAGGGCTATGTCAATTTGATCAACGCCTATACCACTGGTCTATTGCCGGAACAAGAATTCATGGTTGTCAATCGGGGGAACAGCGGCGATACCATTCTCGAATTGGAACAGCGTTGGCAAACAGATGTCTTGGAGTTTCAACCGGATTGGGTAACGATCATGATTGGTATCAACGATGTTTGGCGACATTTTGACGGAATATTTTGCCAAGCACCGCTCGTAGATGTGAGTCAATTTGAGATCGTTTATCGTTCGTTGCTTGAAAGGACACTCCCTCATGTCAAAGGGATCATTTTGTTGGCACCCTTTATGGTAGAACAAAACCAGCAAGATCCAATGCGGTGTTATCTGGCTAAGTATCAAGAAGTGGTACAACGGTTAGCACAAGAATACCAGCTGCCCTATGGGGATGTGCAACAAGAGATCGATCGTTTTTTAACGCAGCAATCTTCCTACGTTTTAAGCAGTGATCGGGTCCATCCGTCATTAGCCGGTCACGTCTTGATTGCAAAAACATGGCTGGAAACAGTAGAAAGTAAGGTGAGTCAATGATCACCTTGCAAACCATTGATCGTGTTGCAAATCAAGGTCCGTTTTTCCCGAACTGGGCATCATTGGGCACCTTTCAGTTGCCTGAATGGTTCAGTAAAGCGAAATTTGGGCTTTTTATCCATTGGGGATTATACAGTGTACCAGCTTTCAACAATGAATGGTATTCCCGCAATATGTACATTCAAGGCTCGCCGGAGTTTGTCCATCATCAAGAAACCTATGGCCGACAAGCAGACTTCGGTTATCAAGATTTTATCCCCATGTTTACTGCAGATAACTTTTCAGCCGATGAATGGGCGGTACTCTTTAAAGCGTCGGGGGCAAAATATGTTTTTCCGGTAGCAGAACATCATGATGGCTTTCAAATGTATCAAAGTGACTTGTCTCACTGGAATGCAGTGGAGATGGGGCCTAAAAAAGACATTCTCGGTCATTTAAAAACAGCCATCGAAGCCAATAATCTGCATTTCTGTACTTCTTCTCATCGGGGGGAACATTGGTTTTTCATGGGGCACAGCAAAGAATTTGCCAGTGATATCAAAGAGCCGTTAGTCAAAGGCGATTTTTATTGGCCAGCCATGCCTGAACCAGACAATCAGGACTTGTTCAGCAAACCTTATCCTTCAACTGAATTTTTAGAGGATTGGTTGTTGCGCACCTGCGAATTAGTCGATCGGTATCAACCAGAATTGTTGTATTTTGATTGGTGGATCCAGCACGATGCGTTTAAGCCCTATTTGCAGCAGTTTGCCGCTTACTATTACAACCGTGGCGTGGAATGGGGAAAGAAGGTCGGGATCTGTTACAAACATGATGCAATGATGTTTGGCAGTGGCATCGTTGAGATTGAGCGCGGGAAATTTGCTGACCCACAGCCTTTTTATTGGCAAACAGATACGGCGATTGCCCGCAATTCATGGTGCTATACGACATCATTGGATTACAAAGAAAGCAACGAGATCCTTCATGACTTGATCGAAGTAGTCAGCAAAAACGGCAATCTATTATTGAATGTGGGACCGAAAGCCGATGGCACGATTCCTGCAAGGGACCGAGAAATTCTGCAAGCGATTGGTGAATGGTTGACGCGCAACGGGGAAGCCATCTATGAAACCAAACCTTGGCGCAAAGCCGGGGAAGGACCGACAAAAATCCGATCTGGTCAGTTTCAAGAAGCCCAAGTAACCGACTATACCAGCGAAGATTTTCGCTTTACGGTTCGAGGGGCAGCATTGTATGCTATTGGTATGGTTTGTCCCGAAAATGGACAGGCACGGATTCGTTCGCTTGCTAAATCAGTTGATCAGAACTTACCAGAATTTCATGGTATCATCAAAGAGGTAAGCATTCTTGGCTATGAAGAGACACCAATATCTTGGCAAGTAACGACAGAGGGTCTGCTTATCGACTGTCCCATCAAGACCCATGAACCCATTGTGTTTAAAATAATCATGAAATGAGGCAATCACTATGATCCATGAAGTTATCCAACCACTTTCTGGCAGTCAAGCCACATTGACTACTTATGTCATTGAGAACTCTGAAGAGATGGAGCAGGACCGTTTGCGTCCGGCGGTCATTATCTGTCCTGGCGGAGGCTATGAGTTTTTGTCGGATCGCGAAGCAGAACCTATCGCTGTCAAAATGATGAGTTTTGGCTTTCAGGCGTTTGTTTTACATTACAGTATCAAACCGAATGTGTACCCATTAGCCTTGCAGGAGCTGGCAGCGAGTGTTCAGTTGATTCGCCAAAATCATACACAGTGGCACGTTGATCCAAAGAAAATCATCGTTGCCGGCTTTTCAGCTGGGGGCCACTTAGCCGCTAGTCTGGGGGTGTTTTGGCAAGAAGCCTTTTTAGCAGAAACATTGTCAGGAGCCAATCACGAATGGCGTCCGAATGGGTTGTTGTTAAGTTATCCCGTTCTTTCGAGTGGGGAATTTGCCCATGAAGGCTCTTTCCGCGCCCTTTTAGGGGATGCTTATGAAGAACAAAAAGAGCAGCTTTCCCTTGAAAAAAAAGTCAGTCAAAACACACCGCCGACATTTTTGTGGCACACATTGGAAGATGGGCTAGTACCAGCAGAAAACAGTCTGCTGTTTGCGCAACAGCTCCGCAGCCATGAGGTGCCTTATGAATTGCATATTTTCCCGAGAGGCGGTCACGGTCTAAGTCTGGGAACCAAAGAAACAGTTAGTGGTGGCGCACACGCCATTGAAGACTCGGTGGTTCGTTGGCCCGAGCTCTTTGCCGATTGGATAAAAATCAATTTTTAATCATTAGCGAAAATAGGATAGAACTGGACCGGACTTTTCGAAAATCAAGAGAGTTCGGTCTTTGTTGGATAGCAAGCAAGCGTGGGGTAGTTCAAAACCGCAATAGCCTTTTTATAGGTAAACTACGTTGATTTGAAACAGTAAAAATACCCAATCCTTCAAGGAATTTCTTACATAATCAGAGCTATGTTAAAATAGAGAGGACAATCGTAGAAAAACAGGAAAGCGAGGAGAAGAAGAGTGAAGATCCGCTTAAAAGATATCGCTGAAGAAGTAGGCGTCTCGATCGCTGCTGTCTCACAAGTCTTAAATGACAAACCGATTCGCATCTCGGAAAAGAAAAAACGTCTGATCAAACAATTAGCGAAAGAAAACAATTATTCGCCTAATATTGCGGCAAAAAGTTTAGTGCTAAACAAAACGAATACCATAGGATTGGTCATACCAGACATCAACAATCCTTTTTTTGCACAATTAGCAAAAGTTTTGGAAGACCAATTGCGAAAAATTGGTTACCTTTTGATTCTAGTCAATTCAAATGATCATTTTGCTGCCGAAAAAGAATTGATCCAACTATTGATCGATCGTAATGTGGATGGCCTACTATTAGCTCTTTCGAGTGAATCCTATACTTACGAAGAAGAATTAAAAGAGTTTTTAGGCAGTATTTCCGTACCATTGGTGCTGGTTGATCGAGGGCTGGATAATTTTCCGGTAGGGCAAGTGTTCTATAATAATCGCCAAGGCGGCTACCTTGCGACTATGGAATTAATCAATAATGGGCACCAAAATATCGGCATCATGATGAATCCCGATAAAAATATCAACTGCATTTATCGCTACCAAGGGTATCTGGATGCTTTAAAAGAAGCGCAACTGCCTCAGCAAGAAAGTTGGCGGGTAGTCACAAAATTTCAATTTGAAGATGCCTATGACAAAGCGGATCAGCTTTTGAACAATCAAGAAATCACTGGTATTGTAGCAGGAAATGATTTGATTGCTTTAGGAATCATGAAAAGAGCCAAAGAGCTAGGGATCAACATTCCTGAAGAAATGTCCATCGTGGGCTATGACAATTTGTTTTTAAATGATTTATTAGAAGTACCCCTGACTTCTGTCGAACAAGACGTGACGGTTTTAGGAGAAAAAGCAGTGGCTTCCTTGCTATCTGCTATCGAAGAAAAAGCACCACGTTATTTGCAATTAACCCCTAAAATTGTGCGAAAGAACAGCGTCGGCATCCGTTCTTCCGCAGCAACATAAACAAGCGACCCAAACAATCGGCAGCCTTAATCCATGACTAGGTCCTTCGCTAGCAGACGATTGCTTGGGTCACCCTCTGACAGTTTCCTTCAAGAAGGAATTTTGAAATTCTTGATTGACAGCGCTTTACATAAATGGTATTCTTTGGGGGAACAAATGATAAAACGTTTTATCAAGCGTTTTTCTTTTTGGTTATTTGATAAAACGTTTTATCATAAAAAGAAAGGGGTTTACTTATGAAAAAAGCAGTGATTATTGATACGGATCCGGGGATTGATGATGCAGTAGCATTAGGCATTGGCTTGTTCAGTGATCAGTTAGACGTGAAATTGATCACGACGGTTGCTGGGAATGTCGGCATCCATTATGTGACGGAAAACATATTGAAATTGCTGACATTCTGGGATATGAACATTCCGGTGGCACAAGGGGCAGATGGACCTTTGCTTCGTGAGGTAAAAGATGCCAGTGATGTTCATGGTGTGACCGGAATGGCGGGGTATGAGTTTCCTGCACCCAATCGCGAGTACCTACTGGAAGAGACCGCCGTTGAAGCCATGCATCGCACATTAATGGCTTCTGGAGAAAAGATGACGATCATTGCAATTGGCCCACTGACCAATATTGCACTATTGCTCAAAACGTATCCTGAAGTCAAAGAAAGAATTGAAGAATTGGTGTTAATGGGTGGTGCCTTAGGCAGAGGAAACTTTGGCATTTTATCAGAGTTTAATATCGCGATTGATCCAGAAGCGGCCAAAATCGTTTTTGAAAGTGGACTTTCAATCGCAGTCGCACCATTGGATGTCGGATTAAAAGCACTGGTCTATCCAGAAGACAGTGAAAAAATCAAAGACATGAATCAAACCGGAGATATGATGTACCACCTTTTCAAAAAATACCGAGGAGGAAGTTTTGGTACTGGGTTAAAAATGTACGACAGTTGTGCATTAGCCTATGTGCTTTGTCCGGAAATGTTTGACATCAAAGAAACTTTTGTGGCAGTAGAAACAGCAGGTGAATACACTGCTGGCGCAACTATCATTGATTTGAACAATAAATTGGGGAAAGACAAGAATTGCCGAGTTTGTGTCGATGTTGATGAAGACAAATTCAAGGACTGGTTTTTACAAGCGATCAGCCAGTGTAAATAGGAGGGGAAAAAATGATTCAAGCAATTTTAGTTTTGGTTGTTTTAGGAATTGTCGGTTATTTTATTATTAAAAGTTATAATCCAGCGCTCATTTTGATTATTGGCGCGATTGTCTTGTTGTGTGCATCGGTGGCATTAGGAAATCCTCTCTATCCCGAAGGTGAAGGAACCGGTTTAGCCTTTTTTGATATCTTTTTAAAACTGAAAGATACGATCATCTCTCAAGTTAGTTCTGCTGGATTGGTAATCATGATTTTATTTGGTTATTCCGGCTATATGAACTTGATTGGTGCCAACCAAAAGGCAGTCAATATTTTAGTGAAACCAATGACGAAAATCAAATCGAAAGCGCTGTTTATTCCAATCGTTTTCTTGTTAGGAAATTTGATGTCTCTTGTTGTGCCGAGTGCCTCTAGTTTAGCAATTATTTTGATGGCTATTTTGTATCCTCTCTTACAAGGTATCGGAATTTCTTCCATGACGGCAGCTGGTGTCATTGCAATGACTGCCACCATCATGCCAACGCCATTAGGGGCGGACAATGTGATCGCTGCCCAAACATTGGATTACAATGTGTTAACTTATGTGCTGTATCATGCGAAAGTCTCCATTCCAACCTTGCTGATTTTGGCTGTTGTCCATTATTTTTGGCAAACCTATTGCGATAAAAAAGAAGGTGCCGATGCCTTTGTTGAGATGAAAGAAGTGGAACGGGCAGCCGATGAAAAAGTCGTGCCGACCTTTTACGCAATTTTGCCATTGTTGCCATTACTTTTGATCATCATTGTGGGAATTATCGGGATTTTTAGAGAGAATGTGACAATGGATATTTTTGTCTTGACGATGATCTCGTTCTTTATTTCTTTGATTATTGAAGGGTTCCGTAAGAAATCATTCAAGATTGCCCAAGAAAGTGCCGTTGAATTATTTAAAGGAATGGGGCAAGGGTTTAGTCAAGTTGTAATGTTGGTAGTTGGGGGTTCTTTATTCACCACTGCGATTCAAAGTCTTGGCGTGATCGATTCCTTGATGAGTGCGGTTGAAAACTCTCAATCTGCCGGTGTGTTAACAACATTGATCTTTAGTGGTGCAACAGCATTATTTGGTATTTTGAGTGGTGGCGGATTAGCGATGTTCTACGCAGTGATCGAACTGATCCCTAACATTGCTCAAAAAGCCGGTATCGATGGTATTTTGATTGCGTTGCCAATGCAAATGATTGCCAACTTAGCCCGGACGATTTCACCAGTGGCCGCAGTGGTCATGATTGTTTCTTCATCGATTGGTGTCAGTCCTGTTCGTTTGCTGAAACGGACCAGTGTCCCGACCATCGTAGGAATTATCTTGGTGGTTGTGTTGTCCTTACTACTTCTGCCTTATTAAAGCAATGGGAAAGTTAGTATATGCCCGCAAAGAAGAATTAGCGGAAATTTGGCAGTTATTTGTTGAGGCGAAAAGAACGATGCAGACCCAAGGGATTGGTCAATGGACGGATGACTACCCCAATAAGGAAATCATTGAAAGAGACATTGTTCAAAGACAGTTGCTGATCTATAAAAATGAAGCAGGCGAAATCGTTAGTACAGGAACTCTTTGTTCGGAATCATTGGAAAGCGAAGAAAGTCATGGGTATAATGGACATACAAAATGTATCCACAGATTAGTGACAAAAGCATCGAAAATGGGGAACGGTTTTGGCACTACTTGGCTAGAGAGCTGTCTAAAGGATTTTTGTGAATCTGGGGATGTGATTTATTCTCTGACCAACCATACGAATAAACCGATGCAGCATTTATTTGAAAAAGCTGGTTTTTCGGTGATTGATACAACTTCTATTACGGGTCGCGAACCGTTTGGCCCATTTTATATATACAAAAGAAATAGGTGATTAAGTGGGTAAGATAGCAGTTTTGGGCAGTGTGAATATGGATATCGTTATTACGACTGGGCGAATGCCAAAAGTTGGGGAGACGATCATCGGAGATCAAATCGATTATTTCGTCGGTGGAAAAGGAGCCAATCAAGCCGTGGCGGCAGCCCGTTTTGGCGGCAAGACGACATTTCTCGGAAAGATTGGTCAAGATACATTTGGTGAAAAAGTGTATCAACATTTAAGTGAAGAGCAGCTGGATGTCCGTTCAGTGGCACAAGAAAAAAATATTTTTACAGGGATCGCAAGCATCTTTAAGTTACCGCAAGATAATTGTATCACGGTGATCTCCGGTGCCAATGAACTGGTGGATCGTGAGTATGTCGATCAGGTAGCCCATCAGATCATAGAAAGTGATGTCTTGCTAGTACAAATCGAGATTCCGGTGGAGACACTTCAGTATGCGTTGCAGCTTGCAAAAGAAAATGGGGTAACGACACTGCTGAATCCGGCGCCGTATCATGACATTGTTGGAGAATTATTGCCTGATGTCGATATCTTAACGCCCAATGAAACCGAGTTTGCTGCATTGATTGGCAAAGAACTAATTCCAGAAGCTGAAATGGAGGAAACGATCCTTGCCTGGCAACAAACCCACACTACTAGATTGATCGTGACGCGGGGGAGTCAAGGAGTCAGCTTCGTTGAATCCGACAAACTCGTGACGGTTCCATCAAGCAAAGTGCCAGTAGTTGATACGACCGGAGCAGGAGATACCTTCAATGGCATTTTAGCAGCCGCATTAAGCGAGGGCATGTCCTTTAAAGAAGCGGTCATTTTAGCCAATCGCGGGGCAGGCCTTTCGGTGCAAAAATTAGGTGCACAAACGGGTATGCCTACTAGAGCAGCAGTCATCGCCAGTGAGCACTAGCAGGGGTTTTAACCGCAGATAAAACAGTTCCACAGTTCCAATTAAGAAACACACCTCTTTTCTGATTCTTTTAAGGAGTCAGAAGAGAGGTGTGTTTTTTTATCCGTTATGGGTAAGATCTCCAATAATTATAGCTTAGGTAGGACGGAATCGCCTTCAATCAAGCGGTAGCCAAGATTGATCTTTTCGATTGTATCCGGATGAGCGATTTTTGTTTGCAAAAGCTCGATGGCGTGTTTGCCGATGGCCGTTTGATCTTGCTCGATATGAGTGAAGATAAATGCATTCAAGTCAAAAATATTGACCGTCGGATGATCGAAACAGACCACTGAGTAATCTTGCGGCACTTGTTTTCCCAATGTTTCGATGGCACTTTTTGCCAGTAAAGCAATGTTGTATTCAGTAGTGAAAAGTGCAGTCATCTCGGGATTGTTTTGAAGAAATTCGACAATCAGCGCAACGTCTTCGTCAATGCTACGGGAAGAGCTAGGAACCACCGAATCGATGCGTGAAAGAATCTGGGTTTGACTAACGGCACGATTGGCATCGACGTGAGCAGATAAAAAGCCGTTGACCCGTTCATCAATGGTTGACACACTGCTATCTGAAGTAATCAAGCCGATTTTTTCATGCTTTCTTGTGAAGAGATAATTGGTTAATTCTTTGGCTGCAATAAAGCTGTCCGTCTGGACACTACAGATTGGCAGGTTAGCCATCATCCGGTCAAGAACCACGATCGGAAAGTTTTTAGAAATCAATTCCAATATTTTAGGAGAAGTATATTCCGATGAAGTAGGTAACAAAATCAAGCCTTGGATCCCCATCTCGATCAGCTCTTGGATCAAATGGTTTTCTTTGTTGGGATCACCATAACTGATTTTGACGATAAAGTTGATATCTCCGGCATTTGTTTCCAAGATGGTACGCAGGATCTGGGAGCCGAAAAAGTCGGTGAAATTCGTAATGACCAAGCCGAAAATCTGTTTATTGGGCACGATTTCGGCTTTTTTATTCATCACTACGACAGAACCTTTCCGCGGTTTTCTGACGATATAGCCATCTTCTTTTAACAAGTCCAAGGCTTTTTTTACAGTAATCGTGCTGACACTATAGGTAGCGGATAAATCTTTTTCCGTTGGTAATGTATCATTGACCGCTACCAAGCCAGATTCTATCTGGTGCTTCAGCTCTTCATAAATTGTTTGATATAAGGGTTTACTCATGCATGCGCCTCCATTTCTCAATAAATAAAAGATCTATTTATATATATATTAAATATATTATATTAATAAAGCAAGCAATTTCCTTAAAATTTATTTCCTTGAAACCGTTGACATGGGTATTTCAATTGTATATAATTCGGTTGTAAAGATATTTAATATATTAAATTGTTTTATATTATATTTAATAAGGGGGTTACCATTTTGGAATTAGTAAAAAAGAAAAAGAGAGGCATCAATGAACAACAGAACATCGCCTATGTGTTCATTTTGATTCCTGTTCTTTTACTGATTGTTTTTGCGATCGTCCCAATAGTGATGGCACTTTTTTATAGTTTTACCGATTACACGATCATCGAAAGTCCTCATTGGGTTGGCTTAAAGAATTTTACACGGATCTTTCAAGATGAATATTTCTTCATTTCTTTAAAGAATACCATCGTGTATACATTATTGTATGTTCCATTGGGATTAGTCGTATCGCTTGCGGCAGCTATGCTGCTAAATCGCAAAATGAAGACCACAAGTCTTTTCCGAACATTTTTTTACTTGCCGGTCTTATGTTCATCGGTAGCCACAGCAACTATCTGGTATTGGTTATTGAATCCCCAATATGGATTATTGAATCAATTGCTTGGTTTGATCGGTATCAATGGTCCAGCATGGCTGTATAGTTCAAATTGGGCGATGACCGCAATCGTCATCATGAGTGTTTGGATGAGCTTTGGTGGGAACATGATGATTTTCTTGGCTGGCTTACAAGGAATCAATCCTGCACTCTATGAAGCAGCCGATATTGAAGGGGCAAATGCTTGGCAAAAATTCAAGAACATCACCTGGCCTCAGTTATCTAAAACGACATTTTTAGTTAGTACACAATTGATCATTGGTGCTTTTCAAGTTTTCGACCAAGCGTATATGCTGACCCAAGGAGGTCCGGGAAATTCTACGATTACACTGGTTTATTATATCTACAACAAAGGATTTGGCGGACTGGAAATGGGGTATGCGTCGGCACTTTCATTTATCTTGTTCCTGATCATTTTTATCTTTTCACTTGTAAATATGCGTCTGACAAACACAGAGACGAACTAAAGGAGAAAGAACGATGGCTAAAACAAAACACATGCGGACCTTTATCTGGTATTGCTTAGTGATTCTGATCAGTTTGACAACGGTTCTGCCGTTTCTCTGGACTTTATCCACATCCTTTAAATCAGATAGTGAGATATTAAGTGGTTCAATGCAATTGATACCAAGTCATTTTACATGGGATCACTATAAAGAAGTTTTTGAAACAATGCCTTTCTTAAACTACTTAAAAAATTCATTGATTTTGGCACTTGGAGGTGTAGCGACAAACTTATTTTTTGGCTCTCTAGCGGGTTATTCCTTTGGACAGTTGAAATTCAAAGGCAAAAAACCGATCTTTCTTGTTTTCTTGGCATCCATGATGGTTCCTAGTATTGTGACGATGATTCCAACGTTTATCGTCCTTCGCGGCTTTCCTTTAGCCGGTGGGAATGATCTGACCGGTACCGGCGGTCTAGGGTTGATCAACTCCTATTGGGCGATCTTGCTTCCCGGAGCGGCAGGGGCTTTCTCAATTTTCTTTATGAAACAGTTCTTTGAACAACTGCCGAAAGAATTGGGGGAAAGTGCCCGAATCGATGGTGCGAGTGAGTTCAAGATTTTCTGGAATGTCTATTTCCCCCTAGCAAAACCTGCATTGACGACACTTGGTATCATGACTTTCCAAGCTGGTTGGAATGCCTTTATGTGGCCAATGATCGTCTTAAATGCAGATGAGATGAAAACGGTTCAAGTCGGGCTGGCCGCTTTCCAATACAATTACAACACGAATTATGGGCCTTTGATGGCAGGAACGATTCTGGCAACACTACCAGTATTGGTATTATTCATTTTTGCACAACGAAACTATGTACAAGGCATGGCGGATGCCGGCATCAAATAAAAAATGGAGGAATGAATGTTATGAAAAATGTAATTAAAGGATTACTGCTGATTGCTGCAATGACAGTGCTAGGGGCCTGCGGCGGCAGCAAGGAGCAGGCAAGTAGTGATAACGGCAAACAAAAAATCACTTTCTGGGGCTCTTGGAGTGGAGATCAAGTTGACCAGCTCAACCAATTGATCGACAAATACAATGACAGCCAAGATAAGTATGAAGTCACTTACAAAGTGCAAGATAACGTGGAAGAAAAATTACTCACTGGGATGGCCGGTGGCGAAATTCCTGATGTGATCATGTGGGATCGTGTCAATACAGCAATGTATGCGCAAAAAAATGCCCTATTGGATTTAGATGACCTAATCAAAAAAGATAACATCAGTATGGACGATTTTTATGAAGAAACAGTCAAAGAAATGCAATATGACAATAAACAATACGGAATTCCACTTTTAGTAGATAACCGTTCGATCTTTTACAATAAAACGTTGTTGAAAGAAGCAGGGGTTGAACCACCAAAAACCTGGGATGAATTGTTAGATGTGGCGAAGAAAACGACGAAATGGGACGGCAATACATTAGTCCAAGCGGGCTTTTCATTGGATGATGTTGGTTTGTTCAATATGTGGTTGCAACAAGCCGGTGGTACGATGCTAAATGCAGACAATACTGCCACTGCTTTCAATTCAGAAGCGGGTATGAAAGTGCTTGATTTCTGGGATCAATTAATGAATCAAGCAAAAGTTTACCAACAAGGATTCAATGATGGTTCAGATGCTTTTGCTGCAGGTAAAGTGGCAATGACGTACAACGGACCTTGGGCATTGGCGGACTACGACAAAGTGGATGGCTTGGATTATGGGGTAGTTCCTCCAGTAACTGGACCAAATGGGGACAAAGGGGCATTGACCGGTGGTTTCGGGTTAGTGATTCCTAAAGCAGCGAAAAACCAAGAAGGCGCTTGGGACTTTATTAAATGGTGGACAACCAACCCAGATATTGGTGTCGAATTCGCGAAAATTTCTACTTGGTTACCAGCCAATAAAAAAGCCGCACAAGATCCTTACTTTACTGAAAATGACAAATACAAAGCATTTGTAGAAACCATGAATTTTGCTAAAATTCGTCCAACGGTTATGGGGTATTCAGATGTTGAAAAATTAGCCCTTGTACCACAACTTGAAAATGTTTTCTCAGGAAAAACAACTGCCAAAGATGCCTTGAAAAATGCCCAACAACAAGGCGATAAAATTTTGAAAGAAGGATCAGGAGAATGACCGATTTTAACAAATATGCCGATCTTGCCCAAGCAAGTATCGATTATTTCTATCAAACAGACAACAAAGAACAATTTATGAACAATGTTTATCCATTGCGGGATGAGAAAGAAAATGAAACCTTCAATTACTGGTGGATCGCGCATTTAGTGGATGTACGTATTGATGCGTACCTGCGAACCAAGGATACGGCTTACTTGCAGCAAGCAGAAGAAACCTATCATTACAATAAAGCAAGAAATCACAACACATTGCTGCACGAATTTTATGATGACATGTTGTGGAACGCGCTAGCTGGATTACGTTTGTATGAATTGACTAAGAAAGAGGAATATCTAGCTGACGCCCGGGAAGTTTGTCTGGATATTTTTGATACTGCTTGGAATGACCATATGAATGGCGGATTTGCTTGGAAACGCACGCAATTAGATTATAAGAATACGCCAGTAAATGCACCAATTATTATTCTAGCATTACGTCTGTATCAAATTGAAGCCAATGAACGCTATTTGACAACAAGTCGGCAAACCTTGGAGTGGATGAAAAAATATTTGGTACAGCCAGACACTCAATTTGTTGAAGATGGCATCAATCGAAATGGTGACGGAAAAATCGATGTCCAATGGCAATTTACTTACAACCAAGGGGTCTATATTGGCGCATTGATTGAGTTTTATCATGTGACAAAAGACGTGTCATATCTGAAAGATGCAATCACTTGTGCCAAAACTTCCTTTGACGTTATCGCTAAAGGCGGCGTGTTCAACGATGAAGGAGACGGTGGCGACATCGGATTGTTCAAAGGCATCGAATACCGTTACTTAAACTTGCTTGTAAAGGAAGCGGAAAAAGAAGCACTTGATGTTGCGTTTATCAAAGAATTTGTAGCATCTAGCTGTAACCTTTTATTAGCGCACAGCCAGAAAGAAGAACACTTTTTAGCTTACCGAGACTGGTTAGTCGCAGAAATACCAGCTAGTGTTTTCTTGTCTGACCAATTATCAGGGGTCATGGCATTAGAAAGTGCCGCAATCATTTAAAGTTTGAAGAGAAACATCAGTAGCCAAAGCGAAAGGACTGGCAGCAGATCTTCAAGATCAGCGAAGGTTGGTTCATTCTTAGGAAATCAGGTAAAGGGTGGGGACTCAATAGCCTAGATCCTCAAATGAAGCTTTTCGCAGAAAGCCCCGCAGCTTTGGCTACTTTTGTCAGCTCTTCTTTGTAAGAGGGGAAAAGAAGATGGGATACAGCGAAATACCGAATGTAATTAAGAACTTTATGGAAAAAATCACGTTGCTTTGTGGCGAAGACCATGCAAATTGGGCGGAAAACTTTAATGCGGCATTTGCCAATACCGTATTAACCACAGTGAAGAAACAAGAAGATGGCAGTACCTTTGTTTTGACAGGTGATATTCCAGCGATGTGGCTGCGGGACTCAACCGCTCAAGTCCGTCCGTATCTGTGTTTAGCAAAAGAGGATCAAGAACTGTCTGATATGATTGCCGGATTAGTCAAAAAACAATTTATGTTTATCACTATTGATCCTTACGCCAATGCCTTTAATGAAACAGAAAATTTTGCCGGACACCAAGATGATCTAACCGAAATGAACGGCTGGATCTGGGAACGGAAATATGAGATCGATTCACTGTGCTATCCGATCCAGTTAGCCTATCTGCTTTATAAAAACACCGGACGTACCGATCACTTTGACGAAAATTTTGTTGAAGGGATCAAAAAAGTCCTAACTGTCTTTCGGACAGAACAAGACCATGAACAATCGCCTTATCAATTTGAACGCCAAACAGAACGCCAAGAAGATACGCTGAAGTTCGCCGGCAAAGGCACTCCAGTTGCTAAGACCGGGATGACTTGGTCAGGATTTCGTCCAAGTGACGATGCTTGTGTCTATGGCTATTTGGTTCCGTCAAATATGTTCGCTGTCGTGGTTTTAGGTTATCTTGAGCAAATTTTCTCCGACATTTTAGATGAGCCAGCGTTAGTGACCGAGGCAGCTGATTTAAAGCAAGAGATTCAAGCCGGGATCGAAAAATATGCATATACAACGAATCAGGCTGGTGAAACGATCTATGCCTATGAAGTGGATGGGCTAGGCAATGCCTCTGTCATGGACGACAGTAACGTACCGAACCTAATTTCAGCACCTTATCTAGGGTATGGCACTGTAGACGATCCAACGTATCTGGCTACTAGAAAAACGCTTTTAAGTGACGAAAATCCTTATTACTATCAAGGGGAATTTGCTAGTGGTATCGGGTCATCTCATACACCGCATAATTTTGTTTGGCCGATCGCGATGGCGATGACTGGATTGACGACACCAAACAAAGAAGAAAAAGCCCACATCTTAGACCAATTAGTGTCGATTGATGCAGGAACGCATTTGATGCATGAAGGCATCAATGTCAATGATCCAACAGATTACACTCGTGAGTGGTTTTCTTGGGCAAATATGATGTTTTGTGAACTTGTGATGGATTACTTCGATATTCGAGTAGAAAAGTAGGGATAGTCAATGATGTATGGAGGCATAGAAGCAGGCGGAACAAAAATGAACTGTGCCGTAGCGGATCAAGAAGGGAAGATTATTGCTTCACAGCGAATTGCTACGGGAGAACCCGCAGAAACACTGACCGAAATTTTCCGATTTTTTGATAGGTATGAGCTAGCCGCGATGGGGATCGGCAGCTTTGGCCCAATCGGATTGGATCCAACACAAGCCAACTATGGACATGTTTTGGCAACACCTAAAGTGGGATGGCAAAATTTTGACTTTTTGGGGACGTTAAAACAACGCTATCCGATTCCAATGGTTTGGACAACAGATGTCAATGCAGCAGCCTATGGGGAATTAAAAAAAGGGGCTGCTCAAGACTGTGATACTTGTATTTATCTGACGGTGGGGACTGGGATCGGTGCTGGCGTAATTGTGAATAACCAGTTATTCCAAGGTAAATCTCATCCTGAAATGGGGCATATCCGGATCAAACGGCACCCAGAGGATTCGTATGTCGGCACTTGTCCCTATCATCAGGATTGCTTTGAAGGGCTGGCTGCCGGTCCTTCCATCGAAGCACGAACGGGGCAAAAGGGAGAGACCCTTCCAGAAAATCATCCTGTATGGGAGCTGCAAGCCTATTATATAGCGCAAGCATTGGTCAATTATACATTGTCCTTTGTACCGGATAAGATTATTTTAGGTGGTGGTGTCATGAATCAAACCCACTTGCTGTCAAAAATCAGAGAACAATTTTTGTTGGAACTAGGGGGCTACGTTTCGATTCCAAGCGTAGAAGAGTATATTGTTCCATGGCAACTAGTGAATGAAAGTGGCATCAAAGGCTGCCTGCAATTAGCCATTGATTGGCAAAAAGAATCAATCAACTAAAATGCAGCAAAAAATGTAGCAAAAAAGAACCAAACGAACGCGAGAGTGATTGTACCGAAGCATTGATAGCTTCTGGACAATACATCCTACGGTCGTTTGGTTTCTTTGTTGTTTAAAATGAAGCTTCCGCCTCTTACTCAATGGGGGCAATGATTCCCCAACGGAAAAGGATAGTGAGCAAAATCAAACACTTATTTCTTTAAAAGCGCTAAAATTTCGTCGATCTTTTTTAGTTCATTAGCAGAAAAAGTTAATTGGTCCAAAGCTCGGACATTCGCTTGCAACTGGCTCAAACGAGAGGCACCAATCAATACGCTGGCAACCGTTTCTTGTCGCAACAGCCAAGCCAATGCCATTTCTGCTAAGCTTTGTCCGCGCTCTTGAGCCACTTCATTTAACTGTTTCACAACATTCAGTGTAGGGGCGACCCGTTCTTCTGTCAAAAAGGGACTATCCGAGCGATGCGCGCGGGAGTCTTCGGGAATGCCATGCAGATAACGATCAGTCAATAATCCCTGCGCCAGAGGGCTAAAGACGATTGCGCCTAATCCTTCCTCTTCTAATACTGTCGTTAACCCATCTTCGATCCAACGATCAAACATATTGTAACGAGGTTGATGAATGATGAAAGGCGTTCGTTGTTCTTTCAGAATTTTGGCGATTTCTTTTGTCTGTTCTGCAGAATAATTGGACACGCCAACATAGAGAGCTTTTCCTTGCCGGACTAACAAATCCAGCGCATGAGCCGTTTCTGCCAATGGTGTGTCTGGATCTGGCCGATGGTGATAAAAAATATCGACATAATCCAGCCCTAAGCGCTGCAGACTTTGATCGCAGCTGGCGATCAGATTCTTCTTAGAACCCCATTCGCCATAGGGGCCCGGCCACATATAGTAACCAGCTTTTGATGAAATGATCAATTCATCCCGATAAGCCTGTAAGTCCTCTTTTAAAATACGGCCGAAATTCTTTTCTGCTGATCCTGCAGGAGGACCATAGTTGTTGGCCAAATCAAAATGGGTAATGCCTAGATCAAAGGCGCCTAAGACTGTTTCCCGTTGTTTGGCGATTGGATCCGTATCACCGAAGTTGTGCCATAGACCTAATGAAATCGCGGGGAGTTTTAAACCAGAATGACCAACGCGATTGTAAGTCATGCTTTCGTATCTGTGGGTATTTGCAGTGTACATCATAATCCCTCACTTTTTTGTATTCGTTATCATAAGTAAACCGAATAATCGGATCAGCGTCAAGCAAAATTAGCAAAAGAGTGGTAACCGAATCATTTTTTGTGCAACCATTGATTCGTAAAAAGCCGATTTCCTACATTCCTGTAGCAAATCGGCTTTTTTTGTCAGCAATCATTGGTTATGCTTTGTAGATTGGTTGTCCTTTGAAGAAACTGCAGCTGACGTGACCTTTGCGGGCGACAAATTCAGCCGTTGAAGAAACAGGGGTCAAGAGAAAATCAGCAGAATCGCCAACTTTTGGCCATTTTTGATTTCCTTCTTGGTCTAATGGCACTCTGCCATCTGTTACCAGACCTAATGCTTGAGTCAATGCTTCTTGGGATTGAATACCAAAAATCTCTAAATAACGAGCAAGCTTTTCTTGCAAGGAGCCGTCACCCAGTGAGGACCAGGAATCATAAATATTGTCGCAGCCAATGTGGACGGCAACCCCATAACTTTGTAATTCTTTAAGGGGAGGAATCGTTCCCTGACTGATGGGAATACTTGAAACGATATGAATGTCCAAATCTGCCAATGCCTGAAAAACTTCCTCACGTTCAGCACCTTCAAAATCATTTAAGCCGAAGGCATGGCTGATGAAGACATTTCCTGCCATGGCAGATTCTTTGGTCAGCCGAATGATTTCTTTGATGGTTGCACGACCAGCTTCTTTGCGATCATGCAGATGAATGTCAATGCCAACATTGCCTTTTTTTGCCAGTTCAAAGGTTGTTTTCAATGATTGCTGGTAATCTTGATCCAATGTATAAGGATCAACCCCGCCGATGAAGGATGCTTTGCCTGTGGCTAGTGCTTCTTCAATCAATGTGACCGCATCGGATCGCAATAACCCATGTTGGGGGAAGAGGACTAGTTCTGAAGCAAAGGGCTTGTCTGCTAATAAGTCAGTGATGGCTTCAAAATAGCGCAAGCCAGTCATTGGTTCAATGTCAATATGGGAACGAAAGGACACGACACCATGAGGCAATTCCAAATCGATCAATTGTTGTGCCCGTTCTTTAATCGAAAGGGGCAATGCATCCAATTGAGGAATCTCTGTTTCAAAACGTTCGACTAAGTTGGCTGCCGGTGTGACCGGCCGCCAAGGGGTTCCTAATTTGCTTTTATCCAAATGGCAATGTTTTTCGATCAAGCCGGGTAGTAATAACTGGTCTTGGCCATCGATAACAGTTGCTTCTGTCGTGTTTTTCCATTCCTCCATGGGAAGGATCTCGGCAATTTTTTCCTCACTGATCCCAATTGCCACCCGTTTGGTTCGGCTGCCAGAGGTCCAGCCATTTTCTTTGATGTAGCTTGTTTCCATTCGAATATTTGTTAGCCATAAATCCAAGTAATCGCCTTCTTTCAAGTTTGTTTCATGGTACCATACTCTCTCAGAAGAACCAAAGTAGATGCCCATCCTCGCTGAAGTCGGATCCTTTGCAAGGGGTGTTTAGTAGTGTAGGATAGAACTGAAAGAAAAAAGCGGAGGAGACGAACAGAGATGGATAAAACATTTTTATTGCAGGCACAAGAACTTTCTCATCAGACACCGGAATATTTAGAAACGCTGTTTGCTGTGGGAAATGGTCAAATCGGTGTGCGAGCAGGGCATCCCCTTAAAGTGAACACCAACTATCCCGGTAATCCCGGGGCTTTTGTCAATGGCTTTTTTGACAGTGAACCAATCCAATACGGCGAATGGGCTTATGGCTATGCCAAAGAACATCAAACCATCTGCAAATTACCTAATCTGCGAGGCCTTGCTTTAAGTATCGGAGAAGAGCAGTCGACGGACAGCGTGTGGCAGACGGAACAAATCCAGTTGACATTAGATATGGCAGAAGGCATCCTTCATGAGTCTTACCACGTAGAAACCCCATTAGGAAAAATCTTTGATCTTGAAATGCAATCTTTTGCCTCCATGACCCGTAACGAATTTTATGTCTGTCGTTACACAATCAAAAATGCCAATTTCCCAGAGCCGATCACTGTTTCTCATCCATTGGATCAGCGGTTTTCCGTCAATCAAACAGAGGATCCTCGGGTAGCCAACAAAGAACATCAGCTGCTGAAAGAAGAGCAGGGGGACTATGCCATTTGGACAGCCCCTCATAGTCAAAAAAAACTGGCGATTCGAGTGATAGGCGGCGAGGGGCAAATCCAATCTGGAGAATCCCTAACGACGATTTTTCAACTGCGTTTACAAGAAGCAAAAGGGGCACCCTTTTATCAAGAAGCGGTTGATTTTGAAACATTTGTTGCCGAACAGCGGCAAAGTTATCAGCAGTTTTGGGCAACAAGTGATATCCAGATCACGGGTGATCAAGAATTACAAAAAGGGATCCGTTTCAATCTCTTTCACTTGAATCAGGGGGCAGGACGTGATGGCAGAACCAATTTTGCAGCTAAAGGGTTAACAGGTGAAGGGTATGAAGGCCATTATTTCTGGGATACGGAAATGTATTTGCTGCCATTTTTTACCTACACCAATCCAGACACGGCGAAAGCATTGCTTACCTATCGAGCGAATATTTTACCGCAAGCGCAAAAACGTGCACAAGAACTAAGCCAAGAGGGCGCACTATTTGCCTGGCGCACCATTGATGGCCAAGAAACAAGTGCTTATTATCCTGCCGGCACGGCACAACTGCATATCAATGGTGATATCGTCTATGCCTTTCAACTCTATGAACGGGTCACAGGAGATGCCCGCTTTATTGAAGAAATCGGCAGTGACGTCGTTTTTGAAACGGCAAAATTTTGGCTGAGCTATGGTGATTTCATTGAAAAGAACGGCAAACCTGCTTTTTGTATCAATGGGGTCACCGGACCAGATGAGTACAGTGCATTGGTCAACAATAACTTTTATACCAATAAGATGGCCCAAAACAATTTGTATTATGCTGTTGAACTAGCGAAACGATACGAAAAGAATACGGAGCGGATCGATCAGTGGCAACAAGCCGCAGACCTCATGTATTTCGGTTATGATGAGGCTCGAGGACTGACTAAGCAAGATGATGATTTTCTTGAACAATCGGTCTGGCCTTTTGAAGAAACACCAGCCGACAACTATCCCTTATTGCTGCATTATCATCCGATGATTATTTACAAACATCAAGTCTGCAAACAAGCGGATACCGTATTGGCGCAAATGCTTTATACCGGCGATTTCACTCTTGATCAATTAAGGAAAGATTATCAGTATTATGAAAAAGTCACTACCCATGATTCTTCTCTGTCCCGTTCGATTTTTAGTGTGATGGCCAGCCGCATCGGAGAAACAGAAAAAGCGTATCGCTACTTCATGGATACCGCATTAATGGATTTGACCGATCTGCAAAAAAACGTCGTCGATGGCATTCACGCAGCGAACATGGGAGGTAGCTGGCTAAGTTTGATTTATGGATTTGCTGGTCTTTATTATGATGACGGCATTCGCTTGACCAATCACTTACCAAAAGAAATAACCGAACTAGCCTTTCAGCTTTCTTACCAAGGGGAAGAATTACGCGTTACATTGAGGGATGGAAACGTAGAGTGTCAGCTGGCTCCTGAATCAAACTTGATGATTGAACCAACCTCTGAAGGTATTTGGGTGAAAAAAGACCGCTAGCCTACAAGAGAGAAAAAAGAGCTATGAAAGCAGCCGGTGTTAGAACAACAAAAGTGCCAACTGCTGCAAAAAAAGTACCGGATGGATTGAATCGATTTTCCTTAAAGAATCAACTGGCAAAACAAAGCCGGTTGATTTTTTTCGTCTGTCGGTAAACGAATCTCGTATATTGAAACGCATGTCCATCAAACATACTGGCTAAAGACACTCTTGGAGTTGGCAGTGATTGATGTACGGAAAAGATAGCTAGCCTTGGGATGATGGCAATTGATTTTTCTAGAGGTTTCATCTGGGTGCACGTTCTGCACCCCATTTTTGTAAACGGATACGCTATACTATGGGTACAATCAAACTTGGCCAAGGGAGATTAAAAAAATGGATAATAATCGATTGAATTTTATTTATAAGCTGAATCATATTGTGAATGAGATTGAAGTAGGAACCGTAGAATTTGAACTGGCAAAATTTTTCTTGGATAACTTTAAGAGTGTGGCACGATGGAACATTTATCAAATTGCGGAAGAAAAACATGTCTCACGAGCCTCAATTAGAAGGTTTGCCAAACAATTAGGTTATGAAAATTTTTTAGACATGAAAAGAAACGCGGAAACTTTTGATGATGGCATCGATGAATTTCAGAAATTTTACGGATATGAAGATTTTCTATCAAAACTTCAAACCAATGTTATCTCTTTAATGGAAGAACTCAGTTTACGCTTTAATACGCAAGAAGTCGATCGTTTGGTTCGTCTGATCAATAGCAATCAAGAGGTCATGATTTTATGTTCCAGCAATATCGCAGGGAGTGTCAAAACTTTCCAACAACGGATGGTTATTTTTGGGAAACGAATCACACTGTTGACTTCAAAAGATGATTTGACGATTGCTTTAGCAGCCACGAGCGAACCACTAATCATTGTTTTTTCACTTTCAGGCTTGTTTGTTTCTTCTATGTTAGATGTTTTTAAAGAGATTTCGGCAACCGCTATTTTGTTTACGAATAACCGCAATCCAATCTATAATCGTTACTTTGAAAAATTGTATCATTTAAGTTCACAAACACATGAGAAAGAAATCAATGAATTGCTTTACTATACTTATGGCATTGATTTTGTCCTTGATTTATTATTCAACGGTTATTTACTTAAATATAAGAGAGAAGGCTAATGGCATGCATTTTAAGGATAAACCAACATTTCCAGCTGATTTTTTGTGGGGGGCATCAAGCGCTGCTTGGCAAGTA
Source organism: Enterococcus sp. (assembly GCF_022711995.1). GTDB lineage: Bacteria > Bacillota > Bacilli > Lactobacillales > Enterococcaceae > Enterococcus_D. The sequence goes on along the minus strand of NZ_JALAHI010000041.1, from coordinate 7,279 downwards.
GAAGGTGCAGTGGCAGAGGATGGTCGCTCGGCAGCGATTATTGACTTGAATAGTAAGAAGAAAAAGCCCTACACCGATAATTCGATCGCGGCGGATCATTACCACAAATACAAAGAAGACGTTCAATTAATGGCTGATGCAGGATTTACTTCGTATCGTTTTTCTATTGCTTGGCCTAGAATTTATCCCGATAATTCCGGGGTTCCCAATCAATTAGGGATTGATTTTTATAATCAGTTGATTGATGAACTAGTTGCTCACGGCATTACACCAATCGTCACGTTATATCACTATGACATGCCAGTGTGGGTAGATGAAGAATTTAATGGTTGGTATGATCGAGGAATCATTGATGCCTTTGATCAATATGTCAGAACCTGCTTCAATGCCTTTGGAGACAGAGTAAAATATTGGCTAGCGATCAATGAACAAAACATGCAAATCGTCTATGGAGATTGGTTAGGCGTCTGTAAGTATCCAGAAACATGGTTTGAAGACAAATGGAAAGTTAACCATATTATGAATCTCTGTCATGCCAAAGCAGTGATTGCTTGTCATGAGTTAGTCGAAGATGGAAAAATTGGTCCTGTTCCTGGAATGGTCCCTTTTTATCCAGAATCTGCTAAACCAGAAGATCAGATCGCAGCAATGAATGCAGAAGAATTAACGGAGAAAATTTGGAACGATTTTAATGCAAATCGGGAATACAACGGATTTATCAAACGTTACTGGAAAGAACACAATATTGATCCTGATATTCGCCCTGGAGATATGGAGTTAGTTGCTGAAGCAAAAATTGACTTTTTTGGCATCAATTGTTATCGCAGCAATGTTGCAAAAGAATCACCAGTCGACTCGCAACTTCAGGAGATTGGGTTGAATAAGTCTGGAAAGAAAGGTGAATTCGTTTATCCAAATTATCCAGGAATTTTTGCTCAAACAGTGAATCCGTTTGTTGAGACCACAGACTGGGATTGGGAAATTGATCCCGTTGCCATGCGTTACTTATTACGGTATATGGAAGATCATTATCATTTACCGATGGTCATTACAGAAAATGGCTATGGGGCTCATGAAACGCTAGGAGAAGACGGCAAAGTTCATGATCAAGAACGAATTGCTTTCTTGAATGATCAAATCTATCAAGTTGGATTAGCCATTGAAGATGGCGCAAAAGTATTTGGCTACAATCCATGGTCCTTTACCGATTTATTGAGTACAGGAAATGGGATGGCAAAACGCTACGGACTTGTCTATATCAATACAACCGATGAAGCCTTGTTAGACCTACGGAGAATTCCTAAAGACTCCTATTATTGGTACAAAGAAGTGATTCATTCAAATGGGCAGTCCTTGGAAGGCCCAAAGTAAGCGGAGCACAATCTATGACATGATACGAGTCTTGGACAATTAATGACAAAATAATTCTCGAACGATAGGCACTGTGATCCTTCGCAGATTTGCGAATCGAATCTGCAGGATCGCAGAATTTCTATCCTTCGGAGAGTCTGTCGCAATATTTCTGTCACAACTTTAAGAAATAATTGGAAATGAAAGCGATTTATATAATGAAATGAGGATGAATCGGCTATGGCAAACTATAATGATTTAGTTGCGTATATCATCGATCATATCGGCGGAATCGAAAATGTGCAAACAGCCAACCATTGTGCCACTCGGTTACGACTCCAACTGAATGATCCATCAAAATTTGATGACGATCAACTGAAAAAAAATAAATTAATCTTAGGCACAGTTAAAAGGGATCATGATGTTCAATTGATCATTGGCCCAGATGTTCCTAAAGTATATGCTATTTTTATGGAAAAATTAGAACACAAAAGTCAAAGCACCACTCCTGATCGCAAATCCAGAAGTATAAAAGATTATGGCGCATTGGTCGTTGATTTTATCAGTGGTACCTTTGTTCCGGTATTGCCTATTCTTGTAGCAGCTGGATTGGTATCTGCTGTTTTAAATATTGGTGTGACCTTTTTCGGATTGTCTGCGGATAGTGGAACTTATACGATTTTAAATGCAGTGAATGATGCAGGATTTTATTTTTTACCCATTTATATCGGCTTTAGTGCTGCAAGAAAATTAGGTATCAATGGCATGATGGGCATGTTCTTGGGTGCGATCTTAGTTCATTCACTGATCAATGGTGTCGAAGGTCTTACGTTTTTAGGGCTTTCTGTACCGACTATGAGTTATAATACTACAACGATTCCTGTGATATTCGGGGTATTATTTATGGCTGTGATTGATCGGATCGCAGATAAATGGATTCCTCAGTCTATCAAATACTTTGTAAAACCATTACTTGTCATTTTGATCACCGTACCGGTCACATTGATTCTGTTAGGCCCTATCGGAAATGCGGTGGGTGGCTATATCGCTAGTGGGCTGAGCTTTTTGTATGACAAATTAGGTTGGTTTTCCGTTGGCTTGTTGGGTGCGGCCACTCCATTGCTTGTGATGACTGGAACAAATCAAGCACTGTTTCCACTTGTTTTTGCAATGCTAGGAGATTATGGCTACGACTCATTTGTCATGCCAGCCATGTTGGCAGCTAATGTCGCTGTAGGGGCTTCAGCGTTGGCCATTGCCTATAGTGAAAAGAATACAGAAAAACGAGCATTGGCGCTTTCTTCAGGGCTAACAGGGGTGATGGGGATCACCGAACCAGCGATTTTCGGCGTCTTGATCAATTACCGCAGTGCTTTTATCGGGGCAATCACTGGTGGGGCAGTTGGCGGGATTCTGGCAGGATTTGTTCAGCTAAAACAGTATGCGGTAGTATCGCCAGGATTAATTGCTATTCCAACGTTTATTCCAACGGATGGCTCTGGGTTTAACTCAAACTTCTGGTTTTCGATCGTTGTGATTCTGCTTGCGATTTGTGTGTCATTTGCCCTCACTGTTTTCTTGGAAAAGAAGCGTATTAGAGAAAACAAACTCAATCAGGCGAATGAAGCTGTAAAAATAAATAGCCCTGTAAAAGGAACGGTTGTCTCTTTGGAATCAGTGAATGATCCCATGTTTGCAGAGAAAATGATGGGCGATGGTATGGCGATTCTTCCTGAGGATGATGTTGTTTCTGCTCCATTCGATGGCTATATCATTATGACAACACCAACAAAACATGCTATTGGATTAAGGGGAGAGAACGGAGTAGAGCTGTTGATCCATATTGGTATCGATACAGTCCAATTAGATGGTCAAGGATTTACGCTTCATGTGGCAGAAGATCAGTATGTCAAAGCTGGAGAGCCACTGATCACTTTTGACCGAAGACAAATCAAAGAAGCTGGTTATGATCTAACAATTCCTGTCATCGTCACCAATACATCTGAACATGAAAGTTTTGCTAAAACAATTCAAGAAAAAGTAATGATGGGGGATTATTTATTTTCTACGAATTAAATACTTGCTGTAGTGGCATAGGTAAAGGTAGCCTGAAGTAACTATCCAAAAAGAATCAACTGGCAAAACAAAGCAGGTTGATTTTTTGAACAAAGCAAGTGTCGTAAACAAAAAAGGGATCTGTGAAAATCAGATCTCTTTTTTGCGTAATTATTAGTGATCACCAAAAATACTTTTTTGAAACTTCATAGGGGAAGTGCCAACCATTGATTTAAAGACGTGATGAAAGGTTTTGACGCTAGAAAAACCTGAACGGGCAGCTACTTCTGCCATGGGAACCAGCTCTGTTCCTAAAATATATTTTGCCCGATGGATGCGGTATTCTGATAGATAACTGGTAAAAGACATCCCGATATTTTTCTTGAAGAAGCGTGAAAAATAACTAGGACTAAATCCTACATGATCAGCAACATCCTGGATCGTGATGGCATGCAAATAATTGGATTCGATATAGTCGAGGATCGTGTCGATCTGGAACAATGTCTCACGATTCTTCAATGTACTGTCTAAAGCGGCTTTTTCTTTTCTTTTGGTCTTTAATGGCAGTTTGTATAAGAGATTCGCTAATTTATAGAGACTACTCAAAATACTGTATTGATACCCTTCCCGCTGATCTTGATTTTCATAGTAAATAGAAAGTAAGATGGTCTGGATTTCTTTTTGGATTGGATCAGGCCAATCCTTACTATAATTGACGACAGTCTCAAAGACTTTGGCTAAGGGCCGATCATTCGGTGAAATATTGTCGTGCCCTTGAAAAAGCTTGATGTCGAATTGATAAACGATTCGTTCACTATTCGGTGATGATAAGAAGAAATGAGGTTCACCGCTTGCGAAAAAATAAACTTCGTCTTCATGCATTTGAATGATCTCGTCATCCACCCCTAATTTGACAGTTCCTTCCAAACAATAAATAAATTCGATTTCTTTGTGCCAATGAGGATAAGTGATTGACCAACCTTCATTGGTGAAGGTTTTAAAAGGAAATAATGGATTGATTTCAGGAATTTCCAAGTATAAGCTCATGTATTCTACTCCTTTGTTCTATAGATAGTGATGCGGTGTTACTCTCTTAATTTTACTGTGTGATGTGCCTGATAGAATAAATGTAATCGATTTCTAATTTAGAAAATAGAGCCAAACAAAAATCGGGAATAAGGCACACATAACTCGGGAAGAAATATGTAATTTCATTTTGTATAGTAGTAGTTGTAAAGAAAAACAGATAACGTTATTTTTACAGGATGAGTGTTTCTGTTGCTAAAAAAATAAACCGACTGATTTTCTTTTTGGAATATTTGTATGCGTATACAAATGGAATATAAAAAGGCAGGAGCAAAGAAGATGAAAAAAATTGTTCTACTCATTTCTACATTGGTCATTGGGGGAAGCCTCTTGTTGTCAGGATGTGGAAGCAATGATGATGGCGGGGACCAAGCCGATAAAGTGACCCTTAATTTCTCATTTTGGGGGGATACTTTAGAAAAGGATTCCATCGATAAATTGATCAAAAACTTCAATGAGTCACAAGATGAGATCCAAGTAAAAGCGCAGCAAATTCCTTATGATAACTATATGGAAAAATTAAATACCCAAGCGAGTACCAAAACCCTTCCAGACGTCGGCTATATGGTTGAAACAAGCACGGCAGAATGGGGTGCAAGTGGCAATTTAAGAGACTTGACTGAGTTATATCAATCAGGAGGCCCATTTGAGAACAAAATTGCAGAAACGCGCTCTGAGTATAACGGAAAAGTCTTTGGTTCACCTGCAGGACCAGGAATGTTGACGTTGTTTTACAGTACGAAATATTTTGAGGAAAATGGTGTTGAGCTGCCACCTCATGACGTCAATCAAGCGTGGGATTGGGACAAATTTGTATCCATTCTGAAAGAACTGACAGTCGACCGTAACGGCAATCATCCAGGGGATGCTGGTTTTGACGAAAAAAATATCAAAACCTATGGGATCTCCAATTTTACTGGTCTAGGTTATGAATCTTTCTTAATCAGCAATGGCGGTGGGGTGATTAGCCAAGATGGAAAACAGATTTTGATCGGCACAGATGAGTCCATAGAATCCTTAGAAAAAATTCAGGATTTGATGTACAAAGATTATGTAATGCCGAAACCTTCCCAGGCAAGTACGATTCCATCTACTGATACTGCAATGCTGACAGATAGGGTAGCGATGACGATCACAGGATCATGGGACTTACGTTCTCTGGGGGATGCCATCGAACAAAAGGGACTGGCACTAGGAATGGGGATCTTGCCAAAGATGGGGGATAAAGTCGTTCAAATGAATTTTGGCCCACCGATCGTAGTCTTTGACAATGAAAATACGCAAAAACATTGGGAAGAAACCAAAACATTTTTAGAATATTTGTTGGATCCAGAGAATAGTTTAGATGTTATTGATTCAGGATTATGGTTACCTAACCAAGACAATTGGTTCTCAGATGAAACGTACCTTCAAAAATGGGCAGAGAGTGATCGTTCACCAGAATTTAAGAAAGAAGCCCTAGTAGAAGCAAAAGAACAGGCATTAACTAAAAATAAAGCCTTCTACAGTGAAGATGCTGCTTCCATCGAACAAATCGTGAACCCCGCGTTAGAACAAGTCTGGACTGGCAAGAAAGCTCCCAGAGAAGTAGTTGAGGAAGACATTTTGCCAAAACTAGAGAAACAGTTCGGGGATAAATATGAGTATGTGAAGTAGGTGGACGAAGGAATGGAAACCGTTAAAGCAAGCAAGAAACATAAAAAGAAACAATATGATTTATACAAAGAAGAGAATCGTGCAGGGTATGCTTTTGCAGCCCCTGCAATTCTCGGATTATTGATTTTTACCATCATACCAATGATCGTTAGTCTCATTCTTAGTTTTACGGATTATAATGTCATCGGTGAGTTCAAATTTACCGGCATCGATAACTACCGTACGATTTTTATGGATGATCTGTTTTTCAAAAAATCAGTGGTTGTGACGTTTACATTTGCATTAGGGAGCACGTTGAGCAGTTTGATTGCTGCATTAGTGATCGCATTGTTGATGAATGTCAAAGTTCGAGGACAAGCCTTTTTCCGAACGTTATTCTATTTGCCGGTGGTAGTTCCAGCAGTAGCTTCAAACATATTATGGATGTGGTTATTCAACCCGGATTTTGGCTTGTTGAATTCTGTTTTGCAATTCTTCCATTTGCCGCCGTCTAACTGGATTTTTGATGAACAAACAGCGATCCCTTCTCTGATTTTAATGGCCGTATGGGGCTGTGGCGGCACCGCTCTGGTTTTCTTAGCTGGGTTGCAGGATGTTCCTCAAGACCTGATGGAGGCTGTGGAAGTAGATGGCGGCAATTGGCGCCATAAATTTTTGTATGTGACATTGCCAGCCATCTCACCAATCATTTTCTTTAACTTAGTGATGGGATTAATTGGGTCCTTCCAGACCTTCTCGCAAGCATACATTATGACTGGAGGCGGCCCCAATAACGCGACCTTGTTTTACGCATTGTTGATCTACCGCAAAGCATTCCAAGAAAATCAGTTTGGTTATGCATCCGCATTGGCATGGATCTTATTTGTGATTATTGGATTGTTTACTATGCTGGTTTTTGGTACGGCAAAAAATTGGGTGTATTATGGAGGGCAAGAAAAATGACCATGAGAAAAGCAAAATACATGATGTATATTCCATTGGTAGTGATTGGAGTAATCTCCTTGATCCCATTTTTATGGTTAGTACGCAGTTCATTCATGGATTCTTACGAAATTTTTGAATTCCCACCTAAATGGTTGCCGAATCAGTTATTATTCTCTAACTATTCAGAGGTTTTTCAAATTTTAGATTT
>NZ_JALAHI010000040.1 GCF_022711995.1 Enterococcus sp. | reverse complement strand
GCATTATTGGAAAGAGGGTATAAAAGAATGGGATGGATTCAAAATTCAAAATCTAGTTTTTTTTGATAGAATGGTTGATGATTTAGGTTTTTTACCAGAAACGCTATTTTCGATAGCCGGATTCATAAATACAATAGGTCATCCATTTATAAAAGAAGGAGTTGAATGGATTTCGAAAATAATTTCAGAGAATAATAAGTTAACGGCTTCTCAATTACCAACAAATACAGAATACTACTTAGAAGAAATAGTTCTTAGTTTTTCAAGTGAGTATGAAGAAGAGGCAAGAAAAGTTGATCATTTTAGAAATCATTTACTACGCATCTTAAATTTTTTAGTATCTCGTGGCTCTACTGTAGGTTTTTTAATTAGAGAAGAATTGTTCTGATTTTGACATACTGGCGTTTTTTTTACTATCTTTTTGACCATACTTTGTAGATTTAATGGGACTATATCAGATTTTTCATTGATTGGAAAATTCTAGAAATCCCATTCTAATCAGCATCAGGAGCTACCAGGCATCTGAATTACCAACACAGTTAAATAATCTCTTGGCTGTTACAAGCTAGAATCCCTTTTAGATAAGGGGGCTAGCTCTTTTTGACTATTTTTTATACTTAATCAGTCAATTTATAGGTTCCCAAAAGTGATGGCATTGATCCTTCGTGTTATAAAGATAGACAGACTGTCTCAGTACCGGATTGCTTCAAAAAATGTTTCCCGAATTTTTGTGTCAGTTCTTCTTTCAGAAGCCGTTTTTCCTACCTTCTGTTTGCAAAGCAAACTAAAATTAGCGAATAAAAGCAACGCTGCTGGAAAGATTTATCCACTATCCAAAAAAAGAGCTGCGACAAGTCCGTTGTCATAGCTCTTTTGGCATTATTAGAAATCTTTCCAGTCTTCACTATCGGAGGCGTGCAATTCTCGTTCTCTGCGTTCTAGTTCTTTTCGCCGACGTTCTAAGTTGAGTCTCCGTTCTCTTTCATCAAGTTCTGCTTCTTCTTTCTGTCTTTGCCTAGCGTCTCTTATTTTAGGAATGTAAATCAAGGCTAAAATAATTCCTGCTATCACAATGAAAATCATTAGATAGGGAAGAACTGAGAGGATCAAACTTCCGAAGATTAAAAAGAATAACAACCCGATGCAGCCGCACCCACAGCCGCCACCACGACTTTCTGTAACAATATAGCGCTTTGACATTTAGTAACTCCTTTGTTATTTTTATTTCATTGTACCAGATAAGTTCAATCGCTAACATTTATTTTTTGCCGATTTGAAAGACATTTTTGAGAAGGACTTTTTAAGTTCTGACGGCTAAGGCTATCTGATTAAAGGAGCAGTTGCAAATAAACAAGCCCAAGACTCACGTCGTCAGACGCTGACTTGGGCTTGTTTATTTTTTGCGAAATTGTTGAACAAGAAAAATGAAGATAAAAAAGAATAGAGCTTCCCATAACGTGGTTGTCCAACTGAAGGATCGGCTGATGCCAAAGAAAAGATTCCCTATATTGGAAACGACTAAATAAATCACGGTAGCAATCAATGAAAAAACAAAACGTTTGGCCATCACGATTCCCCCTTTTTCTTTGATTGTACCAATGGATTCTCTTTTGGGCAATTGGTTTGAGAAAACCTGGCAAAAATGAGACAGAAAAGAGAAAAAAAGAGGTGCTGATTGCTCACCCCTTTGGTAAAAGCCGGTGATTGCTAGCAGAAATGCTTAGCCGAGGTTATTTCCGCTAGCCGATTCTTTTCAAGAAAATCAGTCGAGGGGGACATCAAAGATCCAACCCTCTGGCGCTGGGCGTTCACCAAATTGAATACCAGTCAATTCATCGTAGAGCGCACGAGTCGTTGGGCCGACTTCCGTTTCACTATAAAAGACATGGAAGGACACCCCATTTTGAATTCCGCCGATCGGTGAGATTACCGCAGCTGTTCCACAAGCACCCGCTTCAGTAAAGCGATCAAGCTGATCCACGTAGACATCACCTTCGATGGGAGTCAAACCTAATACATGCTCGGCAAGATAAAGGAGAGAATATTTGGTGATACTTGGCAAAATTGATGGCGATTTTGGTGTCACGAATTCATTTTCGGCCGTGATCCCAAAGAAGTTAGCCGAACCAACTTCCTCGATTTTTGTATGTGTTTCAGGATCCAAATAAATACAATCAGAAAAATTGCGTTCATGGGCTTCATATCCAGGCAATAAACTCGCCGCATAGTTCCCGCCTACTTTTGCAGCACCCGTTCCATTTGGCGCCGCACGATCATAATCAGAAACAATAAAGTTGGTTGGGGCTAGACCGCCTTTGAAGTATGAACCAACAGGCATACAAAAAACAATAAATAAATATTCTGGAGCGGGAGCAACACCAATGTTTTCTCCAACTCCGATCAATAGAGGGCGCAAATACAATGTAGCGCCAGTACCGTAAGGGGGCACAAACTCTTGGTTTGCTTTGACTACTTGATTGACCGCATCGATAAACATTGCTTCCGGAACAAAGGGCATACGTAAGCGACTTGCGCTTCGGTTCAAACGTTTGCTATTCTCGTCTGGACGAAACAAGTTGATCCCACCGTCAGGTCGGCGATACGCTTTCAACCCTTCAAAACATTGTTGGCCATAGTGTAATGCAGGTGAACCTTCGTGAATATGAAGCATATTATCTTCTGTCAGCGAACCTTGCTCCCATGAACCGTCTTTCCATTTTGCGACAAAGCGCCAAGGGGTTTTAATGTATGAAAACCCTAAATTTTCCCAATCGATTTGCATAGAGTCACGTCCTTTTTTAATTTTTCCTAGTATAGCACGGAACGTCCAGCAAGTCATTATTTTCTGAAAATTCATTGCAGTGTTTTTCATTCCTTACATCATGATGAAAGCTTGCGGCGATAAGCTTTTTTGGTCCTGTTAAACTGAGAATCATCTTCAATGGATTCCTTCTGTAAAAAAAGAGTAATGGAAAGCTGTTACGATTGTATTTACAGATCGGATATGATTCAATAAAGGTAGAAAATAATGATTAGGGGGACTTTTGGTGATCAAAGAAACGGTTTCTGAAATCCAAGGCATCAGGGACGCTTATCAACGACTAGCGCCAATTATGATCCATACACCTGTCGCGCCCAGTAATATTTTGAGTGCAGAAAAAGCAGGAGACATCTATCTAAAGCTAGAGAATCTACAGCGTACAGGATCGTTTAAAGCCCGTGGCGCCTATAATAAATTGGCAACGTTGACAGCAGAAGAGAAACAAAGAGGAGTGATTGCTTGTTCGGCAGGGAATCATGCACAAGGCGTTGCACTGGCAGGCGCATTATTGGGCATTCATGTGCGGATTTTTATGCCGCTAAAAGCAGCAAAGACGAAAATAGAAGCTACGAGAAATTATGGTGCTGAGGTGATCTTAGCAGGGGAGACATTTGATGATACCAAACAGCTAACTTTGGAAGCGGTGTCAACTAGTGGGGAGGTCTTCGTTTCTCCTTTTGATGATCGTGCAGTCATGGAAGGACAAGGAACGATTGGCTTGGAGATTCTACAAGATTTGCCTGAAGTCGACAATGTTATCGTTCCGATCGGTGGGGGCGGTTTGATTGCAGGCATTGCGTTGGCAATCAAACACTTGCGTCCGCAAACCAATATTATCGGTGTGCAATCGTATCAAGTTCATGGCATGATTTCTTCCATCTGGCGCCAAGAACTGATTCCTAATCGCAGCAGTAAAACACTGGCAGATGGCTGTGATGTGGCTCTGGCAGGCGAGTTGACCTACGACACGTTGCGTTCACGCATTGATGAGACCGTTTTAGTGGAAGAAAAAGATATTGAGACAGCGATCCACTATTTGGCATTGAAAGAAAAAGTGATCGCTGAAGGGGCAGGGGCACTGAGTACAGCTGCCATACTTAGTGGACAAATCGATCACTTACTAAAAGGAAAACGAACTGTAGCTGTCGTCTCAGGTGGAAATATCGATTTTTCCGTGTTTAAAGAAATTATTTGATTTTGAGAAAGCAATGAATCAAAAAAGATGATCTTAGGCCAGCTAGTGGTCTAAAGATCATCTTTTTTTAGTAAGGTTTCAATGCGTCAGCCAAAAGTGACGACGTATTTCAGACCAATCAATGACGTTAACCTAATTTGTTCCCGTTGGTCTTTTTCTAAAAGCTCCGTCCGCCGCCGCCAAATGTTCCGCCGCCGGAAGAATGAGTAGTGGTGCCACCGCCAAAACCACCGCCGCCGCCATTATTTTTAGGTGGACGTGGGATTCGGCGAGTCGTTACGAAGGAGTTGACCAGACGATCTTCTTTTTGAGTCAATTTGATGCTGGATTTTTCTCTGTAAGGGTATTTGTATCCACCCATTTTTAATTGGTATCTTGATTTGACAATGATGAAAAAAGCAATACTGATCACTGCAGCTACCAATAAGCTAATGCCGATTTCTAAAGGGGTCAGCACTTTATAATAAGTGATCTTGCCTGTCTCACGATCCACATGATAGTGACCGCCGGGAACCCCCGCTTCTACATAGCTGGCTGCATTCTCCAAGTAGACCCGGGCGGCTTGATAGTAATTACCCGCCGTCATCTGATCATAAATATTATCCAACATATCATCAAGACGAGCGTCGTTGATATAATCGAGCATATTTCCTGAGGTGGACACATGAAGATTACGGTTGCCCATATCGATCATCAATGCTGAGCCATTCTGATCATTCCCGATACGATCCGCGAGAAAACGGTCGGTGGTGTATTCAATATCATCGATGCCGTTATTTGTCGTTGCGATAAAGACTTCACCTTTGATTTTTTCATTCAATTGATCGGCTTGTTCGCTTAAACTCTGGATTTCAGAGGGAGTAAAAAGCCCAGCGTCGTCGGAAACAGTGTTCTCTGCTGCCACGCCAGTGACCGTCGTCAGTAGAAATCCGGCAACCATTAGGAAAAAACAGGAAAATTTTCTCATAGGAAATATCCTCCAATCATCCCTAGAATTGCAATCACAGCAAAAATCGCTGCACTCGTAAATCCTAAGCGTTTGTAACTGATGGGCAAGACTCCGCTGACTTTACCGGTTTGGCCGTTCATCGCATAATAAAAGACGTTCTTATTTGGATCATCAGCGCGATAGGTGACAAGCCAGACCGGCAGCAGTACGTAATGATTGGTCTCTTTCGTAATCTCAATGTTCCGCTGTGTCCGATTGAAGCTAGTGTACCCATTAACGGTGCTGCTCAAAAGATTTTCAGCATAACCGGAGAGTTCCTTTTGGACTTCATTTTTAAGCGTTTGGTATTCGATGTCCCGCTTTTCGGCTTGGAATCCTGCCAGGTATTGGCTGCGAAAATCAACGGCCTTATCCAGAGGGAAGGGTTGTACCCCAGTAACCATTTTTTGCTGAACATTTTTGGATAAGGCGTTTTTGATTAGTTCATTGATACGCATTTTTCCTTGCCGGGAAACAGCGAATTTCTTGTGTTCGGTATATTCAATCTCGCCGACCCGCCAAATTCGTAAAGAGGTACCAGTTCCTGATAGTTGGCCATCTAGTTCAGCATCGATTGTCCAGTAAGGAAAATAAACACCGGTCAATTTTTCCACTTGCGCTTGATCAAAAAAGTCTCTTGGTACGAACCATTTTTTTTGCGCCCATTCCAGAAACTTAGCGGTTGCTTCTTCTTTTTCGATGGCAAAAGGCAATACTTTGTTAGGCAAGAATTCCCCAGAAAGTCGGCCGGAAAGGACGACAGGGTTGTGGCAGAAATAGCAATAAGTAGCCGCTGTCGTAGCATCTGTAACGATCTCTGCACCACAGTTAGGGCAAAGAAACAGGTCCATTTGGGCCGCCTTTTCTTCGGCTTTTTCAGTGATGGCTTCCTTTAATGCAGGCTCTGTCTCTTCGGTGATCGGCTGATTTTCCGGCGCCGTACCATCGGCAAGTTGGGCTTCTTTTTGTTTTTGTTCAAAGGCAGTTACTTCAGATTCAGTAAAAATACTCAAGCAGAAGGGGCAGTGAAATTTTTGATCACCAGGATCAAAGGTTAGCGCGCCGCCACAATTGGGGCATTTATGCGTAATGACATCCATTTAATTAAGCTCCTCCTTCATTTAGTCTAAAGGAACTCCCTTAAATGGCTTGCCGCAGTTTGGACAGAATTTTGGGATTCCATTTGCTAAATCAATTACTTCACTACATTCTGAACATTTCATTTGTAAACTTGGGGTTCCTGTAGGTTTTGCTGTTCCACAGTTGCTGCAGAATTTTCCGGTATTGCTTGTGCCGCATTGTGGGCAGTCCCAAGTATCGCCGCTGGCTTGTTTTTGCTGGTTTTCTTGGTTTTGCTGGATCTGTTGTTGATTGTTTTGCGCTGCTTGATTCAGATAACCGCCATTGGCATTCATGCCCATGCCCATCCCAACAAATCCGGTTGTCGCACCGGCAGCATTACTACCAGCAGATTCCATCCCCCGTGCGATCGAACCTTGAACATAGCCTTCACGAACATTTGGATCGCCTAACATCGCACCTTGGTTACGCATGTTGATCAATTTGACGGAATCATCTGTGTAAGAAATACTTTCCACAGCCACCGAAACGATTTCCATGCCTCGCAATTCACGCCAGCTGTCATCTAAGACATCTCCCATGTATTTGCTTAATTCCATACTTTTTGATGGAACGTAAGAGATCCGCTCGCCATCTGCTGACATTTTGTTGATAGCCGTTTGCAAAGCAGTTAGAAATTCAGCTAGATATTGTTCATTGATGTCGTTGATATCGACTTGCGTTTTATTTTTTGGAATCGCATTGGTATAAAACAAGATCGGATCAGTGATTCGCAAGGAGTAATTGCCATGGGCTCTTAGGAATAATTCTGCATTATAAAAATTGTCAAAATAGTTTAATGGAGAAGAAGTTCCAAAGCGGATGCCTTTGATTTCTTGCAAATTGATATAGAAAACTTGTTGTTTTTGAGGTGTCACCCCACCAAATTTGAAGCGGTTAAATGTTTCAGAAATGGCATCCTTTAAGGAGCCGTTGAACATGGAAGGTGCCAAGTCGTTTTTGACAGTATAATAGCCTTCCTCTGCTGTATAATCAATAATTTTTCCGCCATCAACTAATAACATCATCATATTTGGATAGACATGAATCACAGAACCGTCCGTAATGACATCCTCTGTACCTTTACGGTTTGAACCGCGTTTGTCGTTGCGGCGCACCTTCACACCTTTAGTCATCACTGTCGTATCGCCCATATTGTCAGGTTCGAAGACCTCTAACCATTGGTCGGCAAGTCCTCCGCCAATCGTACTTGTTGCAGCTTTGATAATACCCATTTTCAGTCCTCCTTACAAATTTTCATCATCCAATGGATGAATGTAGATTCATTATACCATAGCTCTGTATTTTCTATGTATTAGACTAAAGTTGTAGGCATGGGTGACTTTAGAAATCAATCAATGATTTCTTCAATTGTTGGCAGGCCTTTTTTCTTCAAAATCCCATTGTCTTCGTTCCATAAAAATTCATTTCTTTTTCTGCAGATAGGCAACTCAAGGTAGTTTTTTTGATGAATATTACGTATAATAGATAATAGCGAATTTTGAAAAGAGTGAGGAAAAATATGGCCTATCAAGCATTGTACCGTGTATGGCGATCCCAACGGTTCGAGGATGTCGTTGGACAAAAAGCAATTACGCAAACCTTGAAAAATGCGATCGATCAAAATCAAATTTCGCATGCTTATTTATTTACCGGTCCACGGGGAACAGGAAAAACCAGTGCGGCCAAAATTTTTGCGAAAGCAATCAATTGTCCGAATCAAGTCAATGGAGAGCCTTGCAATGAATGCGAGATGTGCCGTTCGATCACTGCTGGAACGCAAGAAGATGTCATCGAGATCGATGCAGCCAGCAATAATGGGGTCGAAGAGATTCGTTTTATTCGGGATCGTGCCAACTATGCACCTACGCAAGCCGAATACAAAATATATATCGTGGATGAAGTCCATATGCTGTCAACCGGCGCTTTCAATGCGTTGTTGAAAACATTGGAAGAACCGCGAAAGAATGTCGTGTTTATTTTAGCCACGACAGAACCCCACAAGATTCCGGCAACGATCATTTCCAGAACCCAACGATTTGATTTCAAACGAATCAATACGCAAGACATCGTGGAACATTTGAAGAAAGTTTTAGATGGTAGTCAGATTTCTTATGAAGAAGAAGCCTTGCAGGTGATCGCACGAGCCGCAGAAGGTGGAATGCGGGATGCGTTAAGCATCGCTGACCAAGCAATCGCATTTAGTGATGGCAAAGTCACGACTCAAGAC
The DNA here is from genome assembly GCF_022711995.1 of Enterococcus sp. Lineage (GTDB taxonomy): Bacteria > Bacillota > Bacilli > Lactobacillales > Enterococcaceae > Enterococcus_D. The sequence continues at coordinate 6,219 of NZ_JALAHI010000040.1, read as the reverse complement.
GCATTAGAAGTAACCGGCAGTTTGTCTTATGAGATGATGGACCGTTTGATGCAATTTTGTGAAGATCAAGCAGTACCAGATGCATTAGAGACATTGCGTCAGCTGCTGTCTTCCGGTAAGGAAGCACGGCGTTTATTAGAAAATCTATTGGTGTATTGTCGTGATCTGCTCTTATATCAGCAAGCACCACAATTATTAGAAGAGAAATCGCTGCAGATTACTCCTGGATTCAAAGCTTTAGCTCAGGCAGCAACTGCAGATCAAATCTATCACTGGATCACGGTGTTGAATGAGACCCAAAACGAAGTGCGCTTTACCAATAATCCAACCATTTACTTAGAAGTGGCAGTCGTCAAATTGGCCAATCAGCGGACAGCCCCTAAAGCTGCCGGTGAAGCTTCTGTATCCAACCAAGAAGTGCAACAGCTTCGCCAAGAGATTCAGAAATTACAATTGGAAGTGCAAAAACTGCAAGAAAATCCGACGGCTAATAGTGAACCCGTCAATCCGCCTGCCAAAAAGACCAAAAACAGCAGCACGTTCCGAGTGCCAAAAGAACGAGTCTTTCAGGTCTTAAAAGAAGCAACCAAACAAGATCTCGTGAATGTGCGCAATGTCTGGGATGATCTGTTGATGTCCTTATCAGTGACGCAGCGGGCGATGCTCCATGCGAGTGAAGCGAAAGCGGCGAGTGCTTCTGGTGTGGTGATTGCTTTTGACTATGAGATTGTCTGTCAACGGGCAGCTAATGACCAAGACTTACAGTTGACACTGCATAATCAACTTTCACGAATGATCACTGATTATGCGCCCCAAGCCGTGTTTATCACTAAAGAAAGCTGGCCAGTATTGCGAAAAGAATTTATCGCCGGTGGTCAGACCTTCAATACAGGCGAACTAGATGAAGGGGAGTCGGAGCCTGAAACTATTGCAGAAGAACCAGAAAATGAAGTCGTCGTTACCAAAGCGCAAGAGCTTTTTGGTGAGTTGGCGAGTATCGAAGAAAATTGAGAATTGGAGTGAAGAACAATGATGCGAGGCATGGGAAATATGCAAGGCATGATGAAGCAAGTACAAAAAATGCAAAAAGAAATGGTGAAAGAACAAGAAGCCTTAAACAGTAAAGAATTTGTTGGTGAGTCAACCAACGGTTATGTAAAAGCTACTTTTACAGGAGATAAGAAATTACGCGATCTAACGATCAATGAAGCAATCGTGGATCCTGAAGATGTCGATATGTTACAAGACATGCTGATTCTCGCAGTAAATGATGGTTTGACTAAAATTGAAAAAGAAACCGAACGGACCATGGGCAAATATACTAAAGGAATCCCCGGTTTATAAAAGGAGAAATGTAGCGTGCAGTATCCAGAACCGATCGCACGATTGATTGACAGCTATATGAAGCTACCAGGGATTGGGCAAAAGACTGCTACCCGACTGGCTTTTTATACGATCGATATGAAAGATGAAGTGGTCAACGAGTTTGCTAAGTCCCTCTTGAGCGTGAAGCGCGACCTGCATTTTTGCAGTATTTGCGGAAATATTACCGAAGGAGACCCCTGTGAAATCTGCAGTGACCCTTCAAGGGATAAGGGAACCATCTTAGTAGTAGAAGAACCAAAGGATGTCATGGCACTGGAAAAAGTCCGTGAATATCATGGACTGTATCATGTCTTGCATGGGGTCCTTTCTCCAATGGAAGGTACCGGACCAGAGGATATCAATATCGCACCCTTGATCCAACGGTTACATGATGATCAAGTGAAAGAGGTGATCATTGCCACGAATGCCACGACAGAAGGCGAAGCGACAGCGATCTATCTCTCCCGTCTGATCAAACCAGCTGGCATCAAAGTGACACGGTTAGCCCACGGGTTGTCCGTCGGCAGCGATATTGAATATGCGGATGAAGTGACATTGCTTAAAGCAGTGGAAGGCAGACGCGAATTATAAAACATTGGAGGCAACAAGGGTGAGTGGATTATTCATAACCATCGAAGGACCAGATGGCGCTGGCAAAACCAGCGTCTTAAATGAACTATATCCTCGTTTGCAATTAGAAGCAAAACGGGGAATCGTCAAAACAAGAGAACCAGGCGGTGTGAAAATCGCAGAAAAAATTCGTCGGATCATACTGGATCCCCAAAATATTGAAATGGATGAACGGACAGAAGCACTGTTATATGCTGCTGCCAGACGCCAACATTTGATCCAAGTGATTTTACCTGCATTGAATGAAGGGAAAATCGTGATCTGCGATCGGTTTGTGGATAGTTCATTGGCTTATCAAGGGGCAGGACGACGAATCGGTATTCCTGAGATTGCACGGATCAATGAATTTGCCACCGAAGGAACAGAACCCGATTTTACATTGTATCTAGATGTGGATTCGGACACGGGATTAAGAAGGATTCAAGAGCATCGTGCCCATCAGTTGGATCGCTTAGATGCGGAAGGATTAGAGTTCCATCAGCGAGTTCGCCATGCCTATCTGAAGCTGGCAGAAGAAAATCCTGTACGCATCCATAAGGTTGATGCTAGAATGGGATTACAGGATGTTGTTGAGACAAGCTTTTCAGCAATCGTTGAAGCATACCCTGCCTACTTCAAAACGACGTAATCGCTGAAGACACTAATAAGGAGATGATCTCATGAAATTGATTATGGCAATCGTGCAAGACAAAGACAGCAACCGATTAGCAAATGAATTCATCGATGCAAACATTCGCGCGACGAAACTTTCATCTACCGGCGGATTCTTAAAAGCCGGCAACAGTACATTTATTATTGGTCTTGAGGATGAGCGGGTCCAAGATGCATTGGAATTGATCAAGAAAACCTGTCAGTCCAGAAAACAGTATGTTTCTACGCCAATGTCGTTAGATATCTCGCTGGATGGTCAAGTACCTTATCCAGTAGAAGTGGAAGTTGGCGGTGCAACAGTGTTTGTTCTGCCCGTCGATGGCTTCCACCAATATTAAGAAGGAGCAGACCATGGAGGAACTTTTTTTACAAGAATATCAGCCTCTGGTTTTTGCCCAACTGAAAAAAAGTGTCGAGCATGGGCGGATTGCCCATGCTTATCTTTTTGAAGGCGATGCAGGAACGGGAAAACATGAGATGAGTCTGTGGCTGGCAAAACGTTTATTTTGCAGCAACAGCCATGAAGGCGAGCCTTGTGGTTCCTGCAGCAATTGTCTGCGGATCTCGCAAGGGGAACACCCAGATGTTTTGTTGGTGGAACCAGAGGGACAAACCATCAAAGTGGACCAAATTCGTCAACTACAAGAAGAATTTTCTAAGAGTGGGTTTGAAAGCCGCTTAAAAATATTTATTCTTTCTCAAGCAGAAAAAATGAACACCAGTGCTGCAAATAGTCTGCTGAAATTTTTAGAAGAACCAGTAGGAAATTTTTTGGCGATTTTAGAAACGGAAAGTGTCGGCCGCATTTTACCGACGATCCAGTCCCGGTGCCAAATCATTCATTTTTCCCCTTTGGCAAAAGACAAATTACAGACAAAGCTGCAAAAAGAAGGTCTTTCTCAGGAGAGCAGCCGTCTTTTGAGCCACTTAACAAATAGTTATCATAAAGCAGTTGAAATCTCTCAAGAGGAATGGTTTAATGAGACTAAGGATGCTGTTGCACAGTGGGTGAAGTATCTCTTGAAGAAAGATCCGCAAGCATTTATTTTTGTTCAAAAAAAGCTGCTCGCGTTAGCGAAAGAAAAAGATCAGCAGAGAGTCATTTTTTCAATTCTGTTATTTTATCTGCAAGAAGAGCGCGATCAGTTATTGTCACAAGGCTTATGGGGAAAAGAGATCAATCTTGCCATCGAAGCTGCCTTGCAAGCCCAAAAGAAATTGCAAGCGAACGTAGCTTTTCAAGGCGTTGCTGAACAATTTTCAGTCAAGATCATCTATGGCATAACAGTACCCTAAAGGGGGAGCTATGTTATGATAGAAGTAGTCGGTGTACGCTTTCGCGCTGCGGGACAAATCTATTTTTACGCGCCTGAAAAGCGGGATTATACATTGGGTCAGAAAGTTATCGTTGAATCACAAGAAGCGAAGTTTATGGCAACGATTGCGGTTCCAAAACAATTTGTCGACTCGCAAGATTTGCCTTATGACGTAAAGCCGATCATTAGACAGGCCACACATAAAGATATTGAAAAAGAAATGAAAAACCGCAAAGATGCTGAAGAAGCATTGGCTATTGGTAAACAGAAGATTCGTCTTCATAATTTGCCGATGAAGCTGGTGCGGGCAGAATATACATTTGAACGGTCAAAAATGCTCTATTTTTTTACCGCAGATGGCAGAGTTGATTTTCGCGAATTAGTCAAAGATTTAGCGAGTCATTTTCATACAAGAATCGAATTGCGGCAGATCGGTGTTCGAGATGAAGCCAAAGCGATTGGCGGTATTGGTCCTTGCGGCCGCAAACTCTGCTGTTCGACTTTTTTAGGCGATTTTATTCCTGTCTCGATCAAAATGGCCAAAGATCAAGGGTTGTCACTCAATCCAACGAAAATTTCCGGATTGTGCGGACGTTTGATGTGTTGTCTGAAATACGAGAACGAAGAGTATGAGCAAGCAAAACGTGCATTACCGGATCGCGGCAAAGAAGTCGAGACCCCAGATGGCAAAGGAAAAGTCGTTGGTCTGGATTTATTGCAACGCATTATTAAAGTCCGTTTATACGACCGGCAAACACCGATCGATTACGAATATGAAGAACTAGTGACAAAATAAGTAGGTGACCATAATGAGCATGGACAAGCGATCGATTTATGATGGATTGAATCAGTTGGAGAATGAGCTGCAAAACTCGCTGAATAATTTAGCGGAGATGAAACAGTCGTTGCAAGAAATCGTTGAAAAAAATACGACACTGGAATTAGAAAATCAACGTCTGCGGGAACATATCCGTGAATTGAATCAAGTGGCCGAAGCACCCGCAGAATCGGTCAAACAAGAATTGTCCAAATCCCGAATGAATTTGGAAAAGATATACGAAGAAGGATTCCATGTTTGTTATGACTTATATGGATCAAGAAGAGAACATGATGAACCGTGTGCTTTTTGTCTTGAAGTGATTTATCGAGAAAGCGGACGATAATAGGAAGAGCGTGGGACAAAAGGAAAACACACTTTTGTTCCACGCTCTAAACACGTATCAACGGCGAGAGTAGAAGTACCTCTTTTGGAAATAAGTCGAAATACACAAAAATTTAAAAAGTAATTTTCCTGTATTTCTGCTTATTTCTCGGAGTTCAACACTTCTGTCCCGGCCTTTTTTGAAAGTAGGGAAAGTATGCAGAAACAACAAAGTTACAAACAAATCAGTGGGAAGCTTTATCTCGTGCCGACACCGATCGGAAATCTGGAAGATATGACTGTTCGTTGTGTCAAGATTTTAGGGGAAGCGGATTTGATTGCCAGTGAAGATACCCGCAATACGCAGAAATTATTGAACCATTTTGACATTACGACGCCGCAACGAAGCTTACATGAACATAATTTTAAAGAACGGGTGCCGCAGTTGATCGATCAGCTGCTAGCTGGAAAAAACATTGCGCAATGCAGTGATGCAGGGATGCCTTCCATTAGCGACCCTGGTCACGAATTGGTCAAAGCGTGTATTGCTGCTGAGATTCCAGTGATTGCATTGCCCGGTCCTACAGCAGGATTGACCGCATTGATCGCTTCAGGATTGTCTCCCCAACCGAATCTTTTTTATGGTTTTCTGCCGCGAAAGAAAAAAGAGCAAAAAGAAGCATTGTCTGAGCTGGCAAACCAGCCGGCTACGATGATCTTTTATGAGTCCCCTTACCGTTTGGCAGCGACGATCGAAAATATGATTTCCGTTTTTGGTGCAGAACGTTCTGCAGTCATCTGTCGAGAGTTGACCAAAATCCATGAGGAATATCTTCGAGGAACGTTAGCTGAACTATTGGCTTATCTAACGGAGAATACCGTCAAAGGGGAATGTTGCTTATTGGTGGCGGGATCGACGACCCCAATTGAAGTCGTATATGAAGGAAGCCTTGAAGAACAAGTGGCAGCACTGATTGAAGAAGGACTATCTTCTAAAGAAGCAATCAAAGAAGTGGCAAAACGCAATCAAGTGAAAAAACAAATCGTCTATAATGCCTATCATTTGCAGCCTTAAGGACTGTGACATAAGTCATCATCCAACAAGTGAAACCGAAT
>NZ_JALAHI010000039.1 GCF_022711995.1 Enterococcus sp. | reverse complement strand
TCTTTTAGCAGATGAAATTTCGCCAGACACGTGCCGCTTGTGGGATCTAGCCACGGAAGAACATTTAGATAAAGACGTCTATCGTCGTGAAATTGGGGATCTGATCCCTGTTTATCAAGAAGTGCTAAATCGCTTAGAAAAGGAGTATATTTCATGTATTTAGTCAAAGTTTATGTCACGTATAAAGAGTCGGTCTTGGATCCACAAGGAGAAGCAGTCAAAGGTGCCGTTCATCGCTTAGGGTATCAAAATGTATCTGATATTCGGATCGGGAAATACTTTGAGATCAAAGTTGCAGCTAAGGATAACGATTCTGTAGCAGCTGAAATTGAAGAAATCTGTGACAAACTGCTGGCCAATGTCAATATGGAGACCTATCGTTATGAAATCACAGAGATGGAGGACAAGGACTAATGAAATTTGCAGTCATCGTTTTTCCAGGTTCAAATTGTGATGTCGATTTAATGTATGCCATCAAAGACGTGATGGGAGCAGAAGCCGAATATGTCTGGCATGACGAGACTTCATTAGCTGGTTTTGATGGTGTATTGCTACCTGGTGGATTCTCCTACGGCGACTACCTGCGTTGCGGTGCTATCGCCCGCTTTTCAAATATTATGGCAGAAGTCATTCGTTTCGCAGAAGAAGGGAAACCGGTGTTTGGCACCTGCAATGGCTTTCAGATCTTAACCGAAGCTGGTTTGCTGCCGGGGGTTTTACGCAGAAATGAATCCTTGCATTTTATTTGCAAATCCGTAGCGTTGGAAGTCAATAATCAGACGCCTTTTACTTCTGAATACCAGCCGAAAGAACGAATCATGATTCCGGTTGCCCATGGAGAAGGAAATTATTATTGTGATGAAGAAACCTATCAAGAACTTGAAGCCAATAACCAAATCGTTTTCCGCTATGTCGATAACGTCAATGGCAGTCTTCATGGCATTGCGGGCATTTCTAACAAAGCCGGCAATGTACTTGGAATGATGCCTCATCCGGAACGAGCGATGGAAGAGTTGCTGGGTTCCAAAGATGGCAAAAAGTTCTTTGTGTCTTTATTGAAAAATTTCGGGAAGGTGCCAGTACATGAATAAAGCAATCTTAACAGAGCCAACGCCGCAGGAAATCAAAGAAACCAAGCTGTATCAACAATGGGGACTGACGGATGAAGAATACCACATGATTTCCGAAGAAATATTAGGTCGCTTACCCAATTATACAGAAACCGGTCTGTTCTCTGTGATGTGGAGCGAACATTGCTCCTATAAAAACTCCAAACCCGTTTTACGCAAGTTTCCTACCGAAGGACCACAGGTTTTACAAGGTCCGGGTGAAGGCGCGGGGATCGTCGATATTGGTGACGGTCAAGCAGTTGTCTTCAAGGCAGAAAGTCATAACCATCCTTCTGCGGTGGAACCTTATGAAGGTGCCGCAACCGGTGTTGGTGGGATTATTCGTGATATTTTCAGTATGGGTGCACGTCCTATCGCGATCTTGGATTCGCTGCGCTTTGGTGAGTTGACCAATGAGCGGACCAAGTACCTGTTAGAAGAAGTTGTAGCAGGGATCAGCGGTTATGGAAATTGTATCGGAATCCCGACAGTCGGTGGTGAAGTCGCATTTGATGCCTGTTACGAAGGAAATCCATTAGTCAATGCGATGTGTGTTGGTTTGATCGACCATAAAGATATTCAAAAAGGACAAGCCAAAGGCGTCGGCAACACGATCATGTATGTTGGGGCGAAAACTGGAAGAGATGGAATCCACGGAGCGACATTTGCTTCCGAGGAATTTGTGGAAGGAGAAGAACAGCAGCGTTCGGCTGTCCAAGTAGGCGATCCTTTCATGGAAAAACTGTTATTGGAAGCTTGTTTGGAATTGATCCTTGACCATTCAGACAGTTTGATCGGTATTCAGGACATGGGAGCAGCAGGTCTGGTTTCTTCCAGTTCGGAGATGGCCTCAAAAGCCGGTTCAGGATTGAAACTTTATTTGGATGATGTACCGCAACGGGAAACTGGCATGACCCCTTATGAAATGATGCTATCCGAATCTCAGGAGCGGATGCTGATCTGTGTGAAACAAGGCTGTGAAGCAGAAGTTGAAAAGCTATTTCAAAAATACGGATTGGAAGCGGTAGTGATTGGGGAAGTCACCGATGATGGTGCCTATCGCCTATACCATCATGGAAAAGAAGTTGCCAATCTGCCTGTGGATGCTTTGGCAGAAGATGCCCCGACCTATCATAAAGAAAAAGCAGAACCCGCTAGAATCCAAGCGTTTCGTCAACAGCCAGATTTTGAACCAGTCATTGATGATGCAACGGCAGTCTTTTTACAGTTGTTGCAGCAACCCACGATTGCTTCTAAAAAATCGATTTTTGAAACCTATGATTCTCAAGTAAGAACCAATACCGTTGTTGGTCCAGGAAGCGATGCAGCAGTCCTGCGCATCAAAGGAACCAACAAAGCATTGGCAATGACTACGGATTGTAACGCTCGCTATTTGTATCTTGATCCCGAACGGGGGGGACAAATTGCAGTTGCAGAAGCGGCTCGAAACATCGTGGCTGCTGGAGGCCGCCCATTAGCGATCACGGACTGTCTCAACTATGGCTCGCCGGATAAACCGGAAGGCTTTTGGGAGTTATGGACATCCGCAGATGGTATTGCCAAAGCTTGTGAAATTCTAGAAACGCCGGTTATTTCAGGTAATGTTTCGCTATACAATGAAACCAATGGACAGGCGATCTACCCGACACCAGTGATCGGTATGGTAGGATTGATTGAAAAGATCGAGCATATTACTACGCAGCATTTTCAGTCAGCCGGGGATTTGATTTACCTGGTTGGAGAAACAAAAGCCGACTTCAATGGCAGCGAACTTCAAAAATTACAATGTGGGTCGATCAGTGGCCGCTTGATGGCATTTGATTTGCTAGAAGAAAAGCAGAAACAGGACATCGTTTTGTCTGCGATTCAAGCAGGTCTTGTAAAGAGCGCCCATGATTGTGCTGAGGGTGGATTAGCCATTGCATTAGCTGAATCCGCATTTAAGAAAAATGTTGGTGTCTCTATTCAATTGGATGTGCCGCAATCTTGGTTCTTTTCAGAAACACAATCACGATTTGTGCTATCGGTTGCTCCGGAAAATCAAGCCGCTTTTGAAGCTTTGGCCGGAGAACATGCTCGTCTGCTAGGAAAAGTGACTGCAGAGCCACAACTAGCGTTTAAAGGAAGCGATGGAAAGATCGCAGTGGCAACCGCCGAAGCTCGTGGAAAATGGGAGGAAGCAATTCCATGTCTATTGAAGTAAAAAGCTTGAATGAAGAATGTGGGGTTTTCGGCGTCTGGGGACACCCAGATGCTGCCCGCGTCACTTACTTTGGCTTGCACAGTTTGCAGCATCGGGGGCAAGAAGGTGCTGGGATCGTCGCGAATCAGCAGGGCACGCTTTCGGGGCATCGGGATCTCGGTCTGCTGGCAGAAGTTTTTTCCGACGAACGCTTGTTGCAACGCCTAACAGGGGATGCAGCGATTGGCCATGTTCGTTATGCGACTGCGGGAAATGGCAGTGTCGATAATATTCAACCTTTTCTGTTTAAGTTTTTTGATCAACAGATTGGTTTGGCACATAACGGAAACTTGACCAATGCCAAGAGTTTGCGGAAATCACTGGAATCTGAGGGTGCGATCTTCCATTCCAATTCCGATACCGAGATCTTGATGCATTTGATTCGTCGCAGTGGAAAAACGACATTTTTGGACCGTCTCAAAGAAGCGTTGAATCAAGTCAAAGGCGGATTTGCCTATCTTTTGCTGACAGAAGATGCGATGATTGCTGCTCTTGACCCAAATGGGTTTCGTCCGCTTTCATTAGGGAAAATGGTCAATGGTGCCTATGTGATTGCTTCAGAAACGTGTGCTTTGGAAGTGATTGGTGCTGAATTTGTGCGGGATGTTCGTCCAGGGGAAGTAGTGATTGTGGATCAAACCGGCTACCGGATTGAGACCTATACACAAGACGTGCAGCCAGCGATTTGTTCTATGGAGTTTATTTATTTCGCTCGCCCGGATTCAAATATTGCTGGTGTCAATGTTCATACGGCACGAAAAAATATGGGCCGCAATCTTGCCCAAGAAGCACCGGTTGACGCAGATATGGTGATTGGAGTTCCTAATTCCTCTTTGTCTGCGGCGAGTGGTTATGCGGAAGAATCAGGCATTCCTTATGAATTAGGTCTTGTCAAAAATCAGTACATTGCCCGAACTTTTATCCAACCGACTCAAGAGTTGCGAGAACAGGGGGTTCGGATGAAACTTTCTGCCGTACGTGGTGTGGTTGAAGGGAAAAAAGTGATCATGGTGGATGATTCCATCGTTCGCGGCACGACAAGCCGCCGCATCGTTCAATTGTTAAAAGAAGCTGGTGCCAAAGAAGTTCACGTGCGAATCGCTTCACCGCCATTAAGATATCCTTGTTTTTATGGCATCGATATTCAGACACGGAAAGAACTGATCGCTGCTCGGCAAAGTGTCGAAGAAATCCGCCAAACAATTGGTGCCGATTCATTGTCTTTTCTCAGTGAAACAGGCTTGATCGAAGCCATCGGTTTAGACTTGGACGCGCCTTATTCTGGATTGTGCATGGCCTATTTCAATGGCGATTATCCAACCCCGCTCTACGATTATGAAGCGAGTTATTTAGCATCGTTCGAATAAATGGTACAGGAGGAACTCAAAGTGGCAAATGCCTATGCAAAAGCTGGTGTCGATGTGAACGCCGGGTACGAAGTAGTTGATCGAATCAAGAAGCATGTCAAAAGAACAGAACGGTTAGGTGTGATGGGAGCCCTCGGTGGTTTTGGCGGCTGTTTCGACTTGTCGAGCTATCCGTTGAAAGAACCAGTGCTCGTTTCTGGTACAGATGGTGTAGGAACCAAATTATTGGTAGCGATCCAACAAAATCAGCATCAAACGATCGGCATCGATTGTGTCGCAATGTGTGTCAATGACATTGTTGCGCAAGGAGCAGAACCCATCTATTTTTTGGATTATGTCGCTGTTGGTAAAAATGATCCCGAAAAAATCGAGCAAATCATCGCCGGTGTAGCAGAAGGCTGTGTTCAAGCTGGGGCGGCACTGATTGGTGGAGAGACGGCCGAAATGCCAGGGATGTATGGAGAAGAGGACTATGATCTGGCTGGCTTTGCCGTGGGCATCGTTGAAAAATCCCGTTTGATCACAGGAGAAGCGATTCAACCGGGACATCTTTTGATTGGATTGCCATCTTCTGGGATCCATTCCAACGGGTATTCATTGGTTCGTAAAATCTTTTTTGAGCAACAAGGCTTTTCAGCAACAGAGAAGTTGCCGGAATTAGGCGGAAAAACCCTTGGAGAAGAATTACTGACACCAACGAAAATCTACGTCTCTGCTTTGCTGCCATTATTAGAAAAACAATTAATTGATGGTATCTCACATATCACGGGTGGCGGTTTTATCGAAAATATTCCCCGAATGCTGCCACCACAGACAACCGCAGAAATCACACTGGGAACTTGGCCGCAATTACCGATTTTTGAAGCACTGGCTTCTTATGGGAAAATTCCCTCTGCTGAAATGTATGAAATCTTCAATATGGGGATCGGGATGGTCCTAGCTGTTGCACCAGAGAAAAAAGCAGAAGTGTTGGCATTGTTAGCAGAACAGAATGAAGCCGCCTATGTCATTGGCCACGTCACAGAAAAACAAGAACAATCCGTTCTTTTGCAAGGGGAACTTCTATGAGGATCGCAGTTTTTGCATCCGGAAACGGCAGTAACTTTACCGCTATTGCCGATGCGATTCGCGATGGAGAAGTCAAAGGGGCGACATTGGCGCTGATGTTTACGGACAATGCCTCGGCATTTGTCTTGGAACGAGCTAAAGAAGCAGGGGTGCCGACGTTACACTTATCTCCAAAGGATTTCGCTTCAAAAGCGGACTTCGAAGCGGCATTGTTGCACGAATTGGCAAAACATTCGATTGAGCTGATTGTTTTAGCAGGGTATATGCGGATCGTTGGGCCGACGTTGTTAGCTGCTTTTCCTAAAAAAATCATCAATCTGCATCCCTCGTTGCTGCCAAGTTTTCCTGGGAAATCTGGGATTGCCGATGCCTATAACTATGGCGTGAAGGTGACCGGGATCACCATTCATTATGTTGACAGTGGGATTGATACGGGACCAATCATTGCCCAAGAAGTGGTGGAGATCGAATCGGAAGATACCTTAGAAAGCTTAGAAGCAAAGATTCATCAATTAGAGCATCGAATCTATCCAGCTGTCATAGCTGAAATCATTCATAAAGGAGACCATCAATCGTGAAAAAAAGAGCGTTGATCAGTGTATCAGATAAACAAGGGATCGTTTCTTTTGCCGAAGCCTTAGTGCAAAATGGCTATGAAATCATTTCAACAGGAGGAACAAAGTCTGCTTTGGAAGCGGCGGGACTTGAACCCGTTGCAATAGAAACGGTCACAGGATTTCCTGAAATGATGGACGGACGTGTCAAAACATTGCACCCAAAGATCCACGGTGGCTTGCTAGGACGGCGAGATCTGCCTGAGCATCTGGCGGCAATGGAAAAACACGACATTGCACCGATCGATCTGGTTGTTGTCAACCTTTATCCTTTTAAGGAAACGATTGCCCAAGCGGCTGTGACAGAAGAACAAGCTATTGAGAATATCGATATCGGAGGTCCAAGCATGTTGCGCTCTGCGGCGAAAAATTTCGCTGCTGTGACTGTGGTCGCTGATCCTGCGGACTATGATGTCATCTTGGCTGAATTGTTGGAATCTGGGCAGACCACTTTGGCTACTCGCAAACGGTTAGCTGCCAAAGTATTCCGCCATACAGCAGCCTATGATGCTTTGATTGCCGATTATTTGACTAAAGCCGTGGGGGAATCTGAACCAGAGAAGTTAACACTGACTTACGACTTGAAACAAACGCTGCGCTACGGGGAAAACAGTCATCAAACGGCTGCCTTTTATCAAGATGCACTGCCCGTTCCTTATTCTATTGCTAGCGCAAAACAACTTCACGGCAAAGAACTGTCTTACAACAATATCAAAGATGCGGATGCCGCTTTGCGAATCGCAAAAGAATTTATGGCACCCACTGCAGTCGCTCTTAAACACATGAATCCTTGTGGTATCGGGACAGCAGCAACAATTTTTGAAGCCTTTGAACGAGCATACGAAGCCGATCCAGTTTCAATTTTTGGCGGTATCATTGTTTTGAATCGCCCCGTCGATGAAGCAACAGCTGCGGCATTGCATCAAATTTTTCTGGAGATCGTGATTGCACCGGCTTTTGAACCAGCGGCGCTGGATATTTTGACGAAGAAGAAAAATATTCGTTTGATGACGTTAGATTTTGTAGCAAATCCTGCCGATTTAGAAACCGTTTCTGTATTGGGTGGTTTATTAGTACAAGAGCAAGATACATTAGCGGAGTCCCCAGAAGATTGGCAAGTTGTGACAAAACGTCAGCCAAGTGAGCAAGAACTGAAAGCAATGGCGTTTGCTTGGAAAGCAGTGAAACATGTCAAATCAAATGCCATCGTTTTAGCGAATCAACAGCAAACAGTGGGAATTGGTGCTGGTCAGATGAATCGTGTTGGTTCTGTAAAAATTGCCATTGAACAAGCAGCGGAAGCTGGAAAATTAACGGATGCTGTTTTAGCCAGTGATGCTTTCTTCCCGATGGATGACAGCGTGGAATACGCTGCCCAACGAGGAATCAAGGCGATCATTCAACCTGGTGGTAGTATTAAAGATCAAGCCTCTATTGAAATGGCAGATAAGTATGGCGTGGCAATGATCTTTACTGGCGTTCGTCATTTTAGACATTAATAGGCAGGAGGAACAGATGAAGCTATTAGTTATTGGCAGCGGCGGCAGAGAACATGCAATCGCCAAGAAATTACTCGCAGATCCAACAGTAGACGCGGTTTACTGCGCGCAAGGGAATCCAGGAATGGTGGCAGATGGCATTCAGCTCGTTGCGATCCCGGAAACTGATCATCAAGGCCTAATCGCGTTTGCAAAAGAGACAGCCATCGATTGGACCTTTGTAGGACCAGAAGTTCCATTGCTTAATGGGATCGTGGATGACTTTCAAGCAGCAGGGCTAAAAATATTTGGTCCAAATAAAGCAGCGGCAATGATTGAAGGATCGAAGGAATTTGCAAAAGAATTGATGAAAAAATACCAGATTCCAACCGCTGAATATCGCTCCTTTGTTGACAGCGAAAAAGCCAAGGCGTATATCCGTGAAAAAGGCGCCCCCATCGTGATCAAAGCAGACGGTTTGGCCGCCGGAAAAGGGGTCGTTGTCGCCGAGACACTAGATCAAGGATTGGCAGCGGTCGAAGCGATGCTGGAAGAGCAAAAGTTTGGCCAAAGCGGTGCCAAAGTTGTGATCGAAGATTTTCTGGAAGGGGAAGAGTTTTCGCTGTTGGCTTTTGTTCATGAAGAGCAAGTCTATCCAATGGTGATCGCGCAAGATCATAAACGCGCCTTTGATGGCGATAAAGGTCCTAACACTGGTGGGATGGGGACTTATTCTCCCGTTCCGCAAATTCCCCAATCCATGGTTGATCAAGCGATTGAGACAGTCTTACTGCCAACCGCAAAAGGGATGATTGATCAAGGAACCCCTTTTACAGGCATTTTATATGCGGGACTGATCGCTACAGCTGAAGGGCCGAAAGTGATTGAATTCAACGCCCGTTTTGGCGACCCGGAAACCCAAGTCGTCTTGAGTCGTTTGACGAGTGGCTTAGGCCAGATCATTGATGCATTGCTTAATGGAAGTCAGCCGGAGATTACCTGGGATCCCCAGTATTCAGTAGGGGTGGTCGTAGCCGCTGAAGGCTATCCGGATGCCTATCAAAAAGGAATGGCCATTCCACGAGAAGCAGCGGATGCTGTTCAGCTGTTTTATGCCGGTGTTGCCGAAAATGAAGGAGAATTAGTAGCGGCTGGCGGACGTGTTTTTTTAGCTGAAGCTCGCGGAGACTCGCTTGAAGAAGCACAACAAAACGTTTATCACGCATTAGAAAAAATGCCTTTGGAAAAATTGTTTTACCGAAGGGATATTGGAGCCAAAGGATTAAGATAACCACGACAGCGTGGCGAAGGAGATAGTTAAATCGAAGGGACTGTGACACAAGTCATCCAACAAGTTAAACCGAATAATATTAAATGGCAATAAGATATAATATTCGGATAGTGTTACTTGTAGGAGGCTTGTGGCGCAGTCCTTTTTTTAGCGAAAAGAGGTAGCGTTTTCAAATGGATGTGCTAAAATAGAAGAGCAAACAGAGGAGGAAAAATACGTGAAAAAAATCAAATTTGGTTCAACAGATTTAGAAGTTTCAAGTGTTATTTTGGGGTTGATGCGCATCAATAATGCAAAAGATCCTGTAGCTGTACTGACGACAGCTGTCGAGAATGGTATTACTTTCTTTGATCATGCAGATATCTATGGCGGCGGCGAATGCGAAACGATTTTTGCGGATGCCCTTGCTCAAACCGACTATAAAAGGGAAGATCTTTTCATTCAATCGAAATGCGGCATCGTGCCAGGAAAAATGTTCGATTTTTCCAAAGAACACATCATCGCATCCGTTGAAGGCAGCTTGAAGCGCCTGAAGATGGATTATCTGGATTCCTTGCTGTTGCATCGTCCGGATACATTGGTGGAACCGGAAGAAGTTGCGGCTGCTTTTGATGAGTTGGAAAAAGCGGGAAAAGTGAAACACTTTGGGGTCAGCAACCAAAATCCTGGTCAAATTGAATTATTGAAAAAATATGTTTCTCAACCATTATTGGCTAATCAATTGCAATTTGGCATCATGCATACCGGAATGATCGATCAAGGCATTCATGTCAATATGACGGATAGCGGCAGTGTCGATCATGATGGCGGTATTCTTGAGTATTCTCGCCTGAATGATATGACGATTCAAGCGTGGTCACCCTATCAGTATGGATTCTTTGAAGGAGTTTTCATCGGGAATGACAAATTCCCAGAACTGAATGCAAAACTAGAGGAATTGGCTGAGAAGTATCAAACGACTGCGACAGGAATCGCATCTGCTTGGATTTTGCGGCACCCGGCAAATATGCAGGTGATCGCAGGCACGATGACGCCGCATCGTATCGAAGAGATCGCTAAGGCATCTACGATTGTGCTAACACGCCAAGAATGGTATGAAGTGTATTTGGCAGCCGGCAATATTTTGCCTTAAAAAAAGAAGAAATCCTTTATTTAACGAAAACTATCTCAGGAATGTTCGTAAAAGACGAACATTCCTGTTGCTTTTTCAAAAAAAGATTCTAAAACACTTGTATTTATGAGTGAGCTGGTTTAAATTGTTGTGGGCATTAAAAATAGGCAACAGCCATTTGATGCTTGCTTCACTCTTATCAAGATTTGGAGGATATTTTTATGTTTGACATGAAAGTTTTTGATTACGAAGATATACAATTGATCCCTAATAAATGTATCGTGAATAGCCGTTCAGAATGTGATACGACGGTTACGTTAGGCAAACATTCATTTAAAATGCCGGTCGTTCCTGCAAATATGCAAACGATCATTGATGAATCAATCGCAGAATTTTTAGCTGAAAATGGCTATTTTTATATTATGCACCGCTTTGACGAAGCAGCCCGCATTCCTTTTATCAAAAAAATGAAGGAAAAAGGCTTGATCTCTTCGATCAGTGTTGGTGTCAAAGACTATGAATATACTTTCGTGGAAACATTGGCTGCTGAAGGGCTAGTGCCAGACTATATCACGATCGATATTGCTCATGGACACTCGAATGCTGTCATCAATATGATCCAACATATCAAAAAACATTTACCGGCTGCTTTTGTGATCGCAGGGAATGTGGGCACACCAGAAGCGGTTCGAGAATTGGAAAATGCTGGGGCGGATGCAACGAAAGTTGGCATTGGACCAGGGAAAGTTTGTATCACTAAAATCAAAACTGGCTTCGGAACGGGTGGCTGGCAACTTGCTGCGCTACGCTGGTGTGCAAAAGCAGCCCGCAAACCAATTATCGCTGATGGGGGTATCCGCACCCATGGAGATATTGCGAAGTCTGTTCGTTTTGGGGCGACAATGGTCATGATTGGTTCCTTGTTTGCTGGACACGAAGAATCTCCTGGAGAAACAAAAGTTGAAAATGGCGTCGTTCTAAAAGAATATTTTGGTTCGGCTTCTGAATTCCAAAAAGGAGAAAAGAAAAACGTCGAAGGGAAAAAAATCTGGATCCCTTACAAAGGTTCATTGAAAGATACTTTGGTTGAGATGCAGCAAGATTTACAATCATCGATCTCTTATGCCGGTGGTAAAGATCTTGAATCAATCCGAAAAGTCGACTATGTGATCGTGAAAAATTCGATTTTCAATGGGGACACAATTTAGTAGTCAGTGGTCTTCTCAGGAATAAAAACTTGAACCAAAAGATTTTTGCTTGTTCGTGAAGCAGCGTGGAAGATTCCTTTTTCGTTGTCACAAGGAGCTAAAAGTCTTTTGGATTTTTTGATGTCTCAGCTTTTTGAAAGGCTTTGATGTCTGTCGTTTCGTTTTTCTTCATCTTTCGTTATAATAGAAGAAACTTTACACGAAAAGCTGAAACAGAGACAACTTATCCTCGTAAAGCAGAAAGAAGTAGGTGAGCATTTGACTATCAAAGTATTATCCGTTTTCGGAACGAGACCTGAAGCCATTAAAATGGCGCCTTTAATCAAAGACTTAGAAGCGGATCCGCGTTTTCAATCGGTTGTCGTAGTGACAGCGCAGCACCGAGAAATGCTTGATCAAGTATTAGAAGTTTTCGCCATCAAACCAGATTATGATTTGGATATCATGACATTAGGACAAACCTTGACGGGCATCACCACGAAAGTGTTGTTGGATTTGAAACCCATCCTTCATCAAGAAAAACCGGCGATCGTGCTTGTTCATGGGGATACCACGACGGCCTACGCCGCAGCGACTGCGGCTTTTTACGCGCAGATTCCCATCGGTCATGTGGAGGCTGGGTTGCGTACTTGGAACAAACGCTCGCCTTATCCGGAGGAAGCCAATCGGCAACTGATCGATGTGCTGGCAGATCTTTACTTTGCCCCAACGCAGCAAAGCAAAGAAAATCTCCTTATGGAAAATCACAAACCGCAGGCCATTTTTGTTACTGGGAATACTGCAATTGATGCGATGCGTTACACTATCTCACAAGACTATCAGCATCCAATTTTAGCAGATAAAGAACAGCGAAAGATCTTATTGACGATGCACCGCAGAGAAAATTTAGGGCAACCGATGAAGAATGTTTTTCAAGCATTGGCTCGAATCGCTGGTGAGTTTCCAGAAGTCGCTTTGGTTTTTCCAATGCACAAAAATCCAAAGGTGCGAGAGATTGCCCAGGAAATTCTTGGAGATTTACAAAATGTCGCATTGATCGAACCCTTGGATGTGATTGATTTTCATAATTTTGCCAATCACAGCACATTGATTTTGACTGATTCTGGCGGTGTCCAAGAAGAAGCACCTTCACTTGGTGTCCCAGTGCTGGTGTTGCGGGACACCACGGAACGTCCAGAAGGCATAGCAGCCGGCACGTTGAAACTGATCGGTACCGAGGAAGAACAAGTGTATCGAGAAACCAAGCGATTGCTTCAAGACCCCGAAGCGTATCAGGCGATGGCCCATGCGGAAAATCCATATGGCGACGGCAAGGCCAGTCAACGAATCAAAGAAGCACTGCTCCAATTCTACCGCTAAGAAATCGTCGGGAGGCTTCGGCCAGAGAAAAGATGATGAAAACGAGATTTGAAAAATAACGATGGTATTTTTTCATAACGGTTGACCTCTTCCTAGAGATAGACTATAGTGAAGATAGAAATAAATAATTGTTAGGTGAGGCTCCTATACGGACACAAGCTGCTGCCGCAAAAGTATCGAGAGATGCTTAGTTGGTAGGACAGGTCTAATCGTGAAGGTTAAACCCAAAGCAGCTGATAACTGTAAGTTATCTACGCCCTATAGTGCTAAAGCTCTACAATGATCATGAGTTTTTTGCGCATGCTTATTGGGAGCATGCGTTTTTTTGTGTTGATGGTCAACTCTGGCTGATGAAGGAAATTTTTCAGCTAAGGGAAGGTGCGAGACAATCTGTTTTGTTTTTGATCAACATTTATGCATGGTCCAGAGTTTCTTGCTTGATAAACAGAAAGGAAGATGAACATGGAATATCCCAGTCCCCAGATGAACGCTAAAAAGAATGCTAGGGGTAGCAAATGCAACTCCTAGTAATTAGGAGGAAAAGAAGATGTTAAAAAAATTATCGAAAGATCAAGAATTAAAATTACTCGCACAACTTTCTGAAAGAGAGTTGTTGATGGAAATGCGGACGTCTTTTAATGGATTGTCAAAAGAAGACGCTGCCGAACGTTTGGAAGAATATGGACCAAATCAAGTCGATGCACAGAAACCAACACCGGCTTGGTTGATGTTTTTAAGTGCCTTCAAAGATCCATTTGTATTGGTTTTGGCGCTGCTGATGATTATTTCCTTTTTTACTGGCGATTATGAAGCAGTTGTCGTAATGGGCATTATGATCTTAGCAAGTGTTACGATCACATTCGTGCAAGAGTATCGCTCGCAAAAAGCAAGTTTGGCTTTAAAAGAATTGATTGAAAATACTTGTTCAGTGACACGAGATGGTGAAGTATTGGAAATTCCCATGGATGAAGTCGTACCGGGAGATATCGTGACACTGGCTACAGGAGATATGATTCCAGCTGATGCCATCCTAATTTGGACCAAAGATTTATTTATTAATCAATCTTCTCTAACCGGTGAATCCATGCCAGTAGAGAAATTTGTTGATGCAGGGATCAATGATCCTAAAGAAACGATTTCCGCATTAGATATGCAAGATTTAGTTTTTATGGGTACGGACGTCCTAAGTGGACAAGGAAAAGCAATTATTTTGAAAACTGGACAAAGCACTTTTTTTGGTGATATCGCTAAGAATGCTACATCAAAACGCGGAAAGACAACTTTTGAAGATGGGTTGACAAAAGTCAGCAAATTGTTGCTGCGAATGGTAATGGTTTTATTTCCCATCGTCTTTTTAATCAATGGCCTAACAAAAGGCGATTGGGGGGAAGCACTTTTCTTTGCCATCGCCGTAGCTGTTGGATTGACGCCTGAGATGCTACCAATGATCGTCACCAGCAATTTGGCAAAAGGAGCAATGTCTTTAGCTAAAGAAAAAGTGATCGTCAAAGAACTGCCTTCTATTCAAAATCTAGGAAGTATGGATGTCTTATGCACCGATAAGACCGGCACGATCACGGAAGACCGGGTAGTGCTGGTACAACATCTAAATCCATTTGGCAAAGAAGACCAACAAGTGTTGGATATGACCTATCTGAATTCCTACTATCAAACAGGTTGGAAAAATTTGATGGATATTGCGGTACTGAACTATTTTGAAGATACAGAGCGCCAAGCTCCTTATCAAGAGGTCATCAAAGTGGATGAGATTCCCTTTGACTTTTCTCGCCGGCGCTTAACAGTGGTTGTTAAAGCAGATGGTCATCAAATCATGGTGACAAAAGGTGCTGCAGAGGAAATGGAGAAAGTCTGCAAATACGTGGAAGTCGATGGACAAGTTCTCGAGTTGACAGATGAATTAAGAAGAAGACTTCGTGAAGTGAATCACCGATTGAACAAACAAGGTATGCGGGTATTGACTGTAGCCATCAAGCGGGATGCACATACCGATGCTGTGTACTCGGTGGAAGATGAACAAGAGATGATCATGATTGGTTTCATGGGCTTTTTGGATCCAGCAAAAGAATCCGCCAAAACAGCCATCGCTTCTTTACATGGCCATGGGGTCAATGTGAAAGTCTTAACTGGCGATAATGCAGTCGTCGCACAAAAAGTGTGCAAAGATGTTGGCATTGAAGTTGATGAATACCTATTGGGAATAGATGTGGACCGGTTTTCGGATGAAGAACTGGCGAAAAAAGCAGAAACCGTCAATTTATTTGCCAAGTTGAATCCTATGCAAAAATCTCGGATCATTCAAGCATTGCAAGCAGATGGTCACACGGTTGGGTTCATGGGAGACGGCATCAATGATGCACCGGCACTGCGGGCTGCTGATGTGGGTATTTCGGTTGATACAGCAGCAGATATTACGAAAGATGCAAGTTCGATCATTCTATTAGAAAAAAGTTTAAATGTGTTAGACAAAGGAGTCATTGAAGGGCGGAAAGTGTTCACAAACATGATGAAGTATATCAAGATGACATTAAGCTCCAATTTTGGGAATGTCTTCTCGATTCTGGTGGCCAGCGCCTTCTTGCCTTTCTTGCCAATGCTTTCCATTCAGTTGCTTGTACAAAACCTTGTCTACGACATGGCACAATTGACCATCCCTTGGGATAACGTGGATGTGGAAGAATTAGAAAAACCAGTCAAGTGGCAAGTTAGAGGCCTTTTGAAGTTTACCGTCAGCATTGGACCAGTCAGCAGTATCTTTGATATCTTAACATTCTTCGTGATGTGGCATGTGTTCCAAGCCAATACGATTCAAGAGCAAGCGTTGTTCCAAGCTGGCTGGTTCATGATCGGACTAGTGACACAAACACTGGTGGTCCATATGGTCCGGACACGGAAGCTGCCATTTTTCCAAAGTATCGCTTCGCCAGCAGTCTTGCTGTCCAGCGTTCTGGCAATCTTGGTAGGTTTTGGCATCATTTTATCGCCGTTGCACACGATTTTTGATTTTGCCACACTGCCAACCTCATACTGGCCATGGTTTGTCGGCATTATTCTGGCCTATTTGCTAACAGTAGAAGTTGCCAAACGAATCTATATTCATTACACTAAAGAGTGGATCTAAGAAAAGGAAATGGATAGTCATAAAAGATTTTAACTTTTATGCTATCTGTTTCTTTTTTATTTTGTTCTGTATTATTT
>NZ_JALAHI010000038.1 GCF_022711995.1 Enterococcus sp. | reverse complement strand
TGTCTTCCCACGTTTTGGTACCTTTGATGGTAGTCACTTCGCCTTGATAGCTATTGATTAGGTTCATTCCATCTACTTTGGTTTCATACCCTTTAACCGCTTCTTCACGGATCGTATAGTTGTATTCTTTGCCTGTGGCATCGGTTTTCGGTACATCGGTGAAGGTATAGGTCCACTCTCCGTTTTTATTTTCTTTAACTACTTGACTGGCTACTTTCGTGCCGTTTTGAAGTAAATCCACCGTAATACTGTCTGGTCGAGTATTGTATTGATTTTGGTTGTCTTCCCATGTTTTTGTACCTTTGATAGTGGTCATTTCCCCTTGATAGCTATTGATTAGGTTCATTCCATCTACTTTTGTTTCATACCCTTTAACGGTTTCTTCACGGATCGTGTAGTTGTATTCCTTGCCTTCATCATCAGTTTTTGGTACATCGGTGAAGGTGTAAGACCAGTTGCCTTTTGCGTCGGCTTTAACGTCTTGACTAGCGATTTTGGTACCATTTTGCAGTAAATCCACCGTGATGCTATCTGGTCGGGTATTGTATTGATTTTGATTATCCTTCCATGTCTTAGTACCACTCACATCTATCGTAGTCTTAGCAAATTTTTTGTTGACCATTCGCAACTGAAGTGTGGATGGTGTAGCTTCATTGGTTTGCATATCCCATCTATGAGAATCTGAATTGATCAACACGTTATTTGCAATGATACTGCCATCAAGATTTTGTTGGACCCGAATCGTATCATCAGGTGCCAAAACAGTTCCTTGAAATGGGCTGTTGAAGGTAATTGTTTGATCCTTTGATCGATTGATAAAATTCCAAAGAACTACTGAATCATCAAAATCTTCCGTCTCTTGGTTATTTCGATTATTGCCATCCAAATAGTTCAGCTTGATTTGTGATTGGATATTAACTTCCGATGCCCCTTCGGTATCAACATTAATAATGACACCTTTGTTTTTTGAGATTCCAGAAATCGTGATTGGTGTATTCTGTTCCAATTCTGCTTTTGTTAATGTAACAATCACTTTTTGATCGTCGCCTACTTCAGGCTTCTCTACAAACACTAATGGATTGGGATCAATTTGATAACCAGTTGGTGCTTTTTCTTCTATAAAAGCATAAGGGCCTATGATTGGAAGATTTTCCGCAACAACTTTTCCTTCATTGTCCGTCACATCTTCATCAATCGTTTTATCTTTAAGCCGATCTTCTAATTCAATCAGCGCGCCTGGAAGAGGAAGACCGTAGTCGTCCACTACTGTTAAGACCACACTCCCTGTACTAGGAGTAGCTGCAGCAAGTTTGACTACACGTTGATTATTGTCTGTAAAATCTTTCGTTACCCCTGCTGATTGACTGAACTGGCCAAGCTTCGTCGAGGTCTGTCTTAATTGGGCAAAGGTTTGATCAAAATCAATATAAGGATCGCTTGCAGAAGAATCTTGGAACACTTCATCTGTCTTTAAGTGATCCATCCGTTGATTGTTGATATACACCGCAGGTTGATGATTTTGATCTTCCAAAGAGATATCGACATTCGGACCAAATACTACTTTGTTCGTTCTTGACCCAGTCGCTGAGACAAAAGACGAGTTAGCAATTGTTGAAAGAGATTGGATATAGCTGATATCCGTTTTGATTGCACCACTATGGATATTTGTTCCAAAATTAGCATTGGCGGCTAAATTTTTTACTGCGATATTCCCATTCATATGGGTATTGATCGTTGCTTGATTGGCAAAAATATGAAAGTTTTGAGCGATCCCTAAAAGATTTTCATCACTGCCAGCAATATCGGTCGTTGCATGGCCAGGACTAGGGATTGCACTTGCTTCCTCTACTGTCGAAGAAGCAGTGTCTGATTTAGATTTGGACTTGGTGGATGCTGCTTCCGTTTGAGAACTTTGGACATTGCTTGAGTCATTCGTCGTGGTCTCGCTTGCCTGGGTGTCCTTTGTCACAGTAGAACTGTCTGTAGCAGTATCCTTGCTCGTTGCGTCAGGATGCACAATAGTTAATTGACAATTGTCTCCTAATAAGGTGGTCTTTGGAGCATCTTTTGCGGTTAACTGAAAACCTTGTATGTCTAAGGAGTCGATTTGATCCGTTGTGAAAGTAATCGTTGTTGTTGCAAAGGATTGACTAGCCGTGGATTCAAGTAATGCCTGACTATCTGTATCAACCTTAAAAGGTACATTGTTGCTTGCAACAGCTGTAAGTGGAATCGGTTGATCTTGATTTTTTAAATAAAAGCCTAACTGATTTGACTCAGATTGCTGATTCTTTTGTACTGTCAGTGTCCATTGAATTTTTTTATTTGTGGCATCTGTTTGATAGGCAATCGTTGCACTTCCCTGCTGATTAGCAAAAATCGTCACAGACTTTCCTTCCGTAGTATCTGCCACAACAGGAACTGCTGAAACAAATGAGCTAAAGAAAGGCAATAAGATCATTATCACCGCCAACCCATTCCATACTTTATTTTTCACAAAATTCATCATTTTCTTCGCTCCCTAACCTACCTATATCATTTCGGCTACTATCTTAAGCGCAAAAAAGTAGAAAAGCAAAAAGCGCATAAAATCTTTTCTGTGAGAAATATGAAAAAAATTATATATACAATCAACGTTTAAATAATATAAAAAACTACAAAATAATCTTAAAATAAATTAAATATATATTAACTATTTTTCCAATTATTTTTTTCTATTAAAAATTCCAAAAAAAAAGAAATAAACTAGTATTCATGAAGTATTTACG
>NZ_JALAHI010000037.1 GCF_022711995.1 Enterococcus sp. | reverse complement strand
TTTGAATGCTTCCAAAACATGAAAAAATGGAGATTGTGAAATTAAGTAGTTTTAGAGATATGCTGTTTTGAATGCTTCCAAAACAGATATTGAATAATAATATCAAGTTCTAGAGTTTTAGAGAGATGCTGTTTTGTATGCTTCCAAAACATTATTTGGAGATAGAAAATCCCCTAGTTGGGTTTTAGAGCTATGCTGTTTTGAATGCTTCCAAAACAGGTGGAGCGATTATTAGATCTTCCGGATAGTTTTAGAGCTATGCTGTTTTGAATGCTTCCAAAACTCGATTATGATTCAGAGGTCGAAACTCAATGTTTTAGAGCTATGCTGTTTTGAATGCTTCCAAAACCTATTAAGAGAGATAGATTTTCGTAGGACTGTTTTAGAGCTATGCTGTTTTGAATATTATTAAGTAATGCAATATTTTTTCTAATAGACATATTAACCCCTTATCAAGACTAATTATGATAACGGTTAATCATCTAACGCTACAAATGGCGGATCTGGAAGCTATTCTGGCGGTAACTATTCTTCAAATGCTGGCTCTACTGGAGGAAACTACAGTAGTGGTAATGGTGGAGTATCGTCTGGTGGAAGTAACGGTGAAAATTCTGTGGGTGTTTTAATTACAGATGAGAATGGTAACAGTTGGCAAAATGGCGTTTTTGAAAGACAAGATGATGGATCATTTGTTCATAAAGATAATGACGGAAATGTCTAAGGTGGATGGAAATGGAAATAATCATAAAATTTTTGTTCTCTGAATTTTGTTATAAATTTTGAATAATTTTTTAGTGGTATCAATAGTTACCGGATAGGTTACCGAAAAAGAAGAAAAGGTCTAGAAATGTTGATTTATCAACATCTAGACCTTTATTTTATTTATTCCCACTCCACAGTTGCAGGTGGTTTGCTCGTAATATCATACACGATCCGGTTGACGTGTGCGACTTCGTTGACGATGCGGACGCTGATTTTTTGCAGGACTTCCCATGGGATGCGGGCAAAGTCAGCGGTCATGCCATCGATGGAAGTGACTGCACGGATCCCAATGGTGTAGTCATACGTACGGCCATCGCCCATCACACCTACCGAGCGAATACCTGGTAGGACGGTGAAGTATTGCCAGATGTCGCGGTCTAAACCAGCATTGGCGATTTCTTCTCGCAAGATGGCGTCTGAGTCGCGGACGATCTCTAATTTTTCTTCAGTCAATTCACCAAGAACACGAATGCCTAGACCTGGTCCTGGGAATGGTTGGCGCCATACGATGCTGTCAGGCATGCCTAATTGCGTTCCTAGTTCACGAACTTCGTCTTTGAACAATGTGTTCAATGGTTCGATCAATTTGAACTGCATGTCTTCAGGCAGACCGCCTACATTGTGGTGAGATTTGATGGTTTGTGCTGTTTCTGTTCCTGATTCGATCACATCAGTATAAAGGGTTCCTTGTGCAAGGAATGATACGCCTTCTTCGCCGGCTAATTTGGTTGCTTCGTCATCAAAGACATAAACGAATTCATTTCCAATGATTTTACGTTTTTGTTCTGGATCAGAAACGCCAGCTAGTTTGGATAGGAAACGTTCTTTGGCGTCGACTTTGATGATGTTCAAGCCGAATTTGCCACCAAGGCTTTCCATCACTTGTTCGGCTTCACCTTTACGCAATAAGCCGTGATCAACGAAGATACAGGTTAATTGATCACCAATTGCTTTTTGTAAAAGTACACCAACGACAGAGGAATCTACACCGCCGGAAAGGCCTAATAAGACTTTCTTATCGCCGACTTGTTCGCGGATCTTAGCGATCTCCATATCGATGAAGTTATCCATTGTCCAGTCGCCTGTACATTGGCAGACATCCATTGCAAAGTGTCGCAATAAATCATTTCCGTATTCAGAATGGCGAACTTCGGCATGGAATTGAATGCCGTACATTTTGCGTTCCGCATGTTGGATAGAAGCGATTGGGCAGTCTTTGCTGGTAGCAACGACGTCAAATCCTGTTGGCGCTTGGGTAACAAGGTCGCCGTGACTCATCCAAACGGTTTGTTTGTTCGGAGTATCTTGGAAAAGAGCTGCATCGGCAGAAGTAACTTCTAATTCGGCTTTTCCGTATTCACGGTTTTTAGCTGGTTCGACTTTTCCGCCTAATTTATAAGTAATCAACTGCATACCGTAACAGATTCCTAATACGGGGATTCCCAAATCAAAAATCTTTTCATCAATACCAAAGGCTTTCTCATCATATACACTGTTTGGTCCGCCGGAAAGAATGATCCCTTTAGGATTCATCGCTTTTACTTCTTCAGCAGTAATGCGGTGGCTCAATAACTCTGAGAAAACACCGAACTCACGAATACGGCGGGTGATCAGCTGATTATACTGACTACCGTAGTCGAGTACGATAATTTTTTCAACGTTTGGCATGTTGTCAACGTTTGTCACAATAAATTACCTCTATTCTTTTAGTTTTATTGAAAAAAGGAAGATTCCTTTTCAACAGCATAAGGGTGAATAATGAAGCAGTCAATATTTACGCAGAAAAACTTCATCAATCGAATGGCGCTTTGTTTTATGGAGAATTATATCGGCTCTGCTGCGTGTAGGCAAGATGTACTCGTGTAAATTCTTTAAATTCACATTTTTCCATACTTCTTTTGCCATTTTGATTGCTTCCCCGCGATCTCCGATCGCATACTGATAGTAATAATTACTTGGATCTTGAAACGCTGTGTCCAATAGGGATTCAAAGCGCTCCAAATACCACTTTTCAATCAAGTCGGGTTGAGCATCGACAAAAATCGAAAAATCGAAGAAGTCACTGACATAAATTTGCTGGTTTGCGGGCAACTGCAGTGTATTGATCCCTTCAACGATCAAAATATCTGGTTGGTTGATGATTTCAAACGTGTCAGGAATGATATTGTAGACCTCATGGGAATAGACGGGAATCTTGATTTCAGGTTCTCCGGATTTCACCGCGTTCAAAAAATTGATCAATGCTTCCATATTGTAGCTTTCAGGGAAGCCTTTGCGATCTAAGATTCCTCGTGTTTCTAAGACCTCATTAGGGTACAAGAAGCCGTCGGTGGTAATTAGTTGTACGGTGCGGCGAGGAAAAAGCCGACTCAATAGATTTTGCACCAAACGAGCTGTGGTACTCTTGCCCACAGCAACACTGCCGGCAATACCGATGATAAAGGGCGGCATTTTTACATAGCGATGCAAGAAAAGTCCTTTGCTCAATGTAAGAGATTCAAATTCTTTCATATAAAGGTGGATCAAATGGCACAATGGTACATACACATCTTCGACGTCTTGAACCGAGATGCGGTCATTCAAGCTCTTGATATTGTCTAATTCTTCTTGAGTGAAAGGCATCATGCCATTGGTGTAAAAGCCTTGCCATTGCTCTCGAGGAATTTGATAAAAATTCATGGTTTCCTGCATGTTCGACTCCTTCATATAGAACCGATCTATCTAAGCAGACGGGTTCTTGGCAGCTAGAAAAGGCTGTTTTCTTGCTCTAGTTGCTACTCGAAAGTATTTTACCATAGAAATGACAAGAACTTATAAAAAAACCAGGAAAAATCATTGGCAAAGAGACAAAAATTTTATAAGTTTATCAAGGAAATACCTGTCAGGAGTTTACTTCTGCGCTATTTTCGGTATCATGGAAAAGAATGAAGCAACGGATGATTGCTTAGTAGCGAATGGACGAAGTAAGAATAATCGTTATTTAAAAGAGGAGCGCAAAGATGGGAAATCATTATTATACAGAGAATCCGGAAACGGCACATGATTTTGAACAATGGTCTTTTGAGTTAAAAGGAAAGAAATTTCAGTTTGTGACAGATAGTGGGGTATTTTCAAGGGAGACCGTCGATTATGGCTCTCGCGTACTGATTGATGCCTTTGAATGGGCGGGTTTACCAGAGGGAACGATTTTGGATGTGGGGTGTGGCTATGGACCGATTGGGTTGTCATTGGCTTATGCATCCCAGCGTCCAGTGGAAATGATCGATATCAACCAGCGGGCGGTTGATCTTGCCCAAGGCAATGCGAAACGAAATGGCATCGAGAATGCCGACATTCATGCCTCGAACATTTACGAAACCTTGCATCAAGGCGAATACGCAGCAATTCTTAGCAATCCACCTATTCGGGCAGGCAAAGAGGTTGTTCATGAGATTTTGACAGGGGCTCTGCCGCTATTGAAAACGGGCGGCACATTGACGATTGTGATCCAGAAGAAACAAGGCGCCCCCAGCGCTCAAAAGAAAATGCGTGAAGCCTTTGGCAATGCTGAAATCATCAAGAAAGACAAAGGCTACTATATTATTCAAAGCTATAAAGAATGAGGAAACAGAAGTGAAAGGATGCATTTTCTTTCGATTCTTTTTAAGATCACGAGGAGTTGGTAGATGTTATCAAAAATCGTTGGTCTTTTTTTGTTGTCTCATTTTTCTTGGTTTATTGATTTTGGATGGACACATTGATGTTTTTTTATCCCGGAAAAAAGAAAATTTAGGAAGAAAGCAAGGAGTGCTATTTTTTTGAGGAAAAATTTGCTACACTTTAGGCAAGAAAGAGGTGAGAAGTAAATGAAGCTGACAATCAAGCAGATTGCTGAAATGGCAGGGGTGTCTGTCACCACGGTTTCGCAAATTTTGAACAACAAAGGCAGTCGCTTTAGTGAGGAAACCCGCAAACGGGTACTAGACATTGTCAATAAACACCATTACAAGCCAGATTTTTTTGCTTCGAATCTAATTAATCGTCATTCAAAAACCATCGGCATGATCGTTCCAGATGTTACCGATTTTTTCTTTTCAAAAGTCATTGAAGGGGCAGAGAGCTATTTCAATCCATTGGGCTATATGTTGGTACTCTGCAATTCCCGTCATAGTCAGGAGAAAGAGATTCAATACTTGAAAGAATTGTCGCATCGTTCAGTAGATGGGATTCTATTAGCGACACCGCATCAATTGCCTGAGGAATACTCATTGAAGAGCGGTTTTTTTGATGACCGACCAATTATTTTAGTCGATCGGGGAATCAATCAAAGAGATAATGGACGTTTGATCGTGAAAGAATATGAAGGGGCGTATCAGGCTGTTAGCTATTTGATCGATAATGGGCATCAAAATATCGGCATGCTAAAAGAAAGTACCGGATACTACCAATTGGAAGAACGGTTCAATGGGTACCGTCATGCCTTGAAAGATCATCAAATCCCTTTTAAAGGGCGTTACGTAGAAACGGCTGAATTGACGGTAACTGGCGGCTACGAAGCTTGCAAAAAATTATTGAATTTCCGTGAGTTGACGGCAATTTTTTGCGGCAATGATGCGATGGCTATCGGCTGTTATCAAGCAATTTATGAAGCAGGCAAAAAGGTACCTGAAGACATTTCTGTTATTGGCTTTGATGCTTTGAAATTAACGGAGTATATTACACCACCGTTGACGACTGTCATGCAACCAACTTTTGAGATTGGATTTACCGCAGCAAAATTTTTGGTAGACGCCATCGAGTTTCCTTCTCGACGAATTCCAAATAAGATTTTTGATACAAAATTAATTCTTCGTGAGAGTGTGAAGGCATTGACAATTGAGAAATAGTGCGGTATATTTCCAATTGTAAGTGTTTTCATTGTTTCGATCTATCTAGTAAACTGTTTTACTAAAGTGGTTTACCTATAAAAAAAATATTGTATAATGTCAGAGGAAGCGAGGAACATTTTGATGCGAATGGTGGATTTAATTGAAAAGAAACGTGACGGCAAGTCATTGACAAAGGAAGAGATCGACTACATTGTAACTGCGTATACTGAAGGAAGTATCCCAGATTACCAAATGAGTGCTTTGTTGATGGCTATTTTTTATGTGGATATGTCTGATGAAGAGATCACCAATCTGACTTTAGCTATGGCGAATTCTGGAGAAGTGATTGACCTTTCTTCAATCGAAGGCATTAAAGTAGACAAACATTCAACAGGTGGCGTGGGAGATACCACGACATTGATCTTAGCCCCATTGGTAGCGAGTGTTGGTGTGCCGGTTGCCAAGATGTCTGGTCGTGGGCTTGGTTATACAGGCGGTACGCTGGATAAATTAGAATCCATTCCTGGATTTCAGATTGAAATCGCAGAAGAAGAATTTATTCGTCTCGTGAACGAAAGCAAAGTAGCTGTTATTGGACAGTCGGGGGACTTAGCTCCAGCAGACAAAAAATTGTATGCGTTGCGGGATGTCACAGCAACCGTCAGTTCGATTCCGTTGATCGCTAGCTCGATCATGAGTAAGAAAATTGCAGCCGGTGCGGATGCGATTGTGCTAGATGTGACAACAGGCGATGGCGCATTTATGAAAAAAATCGAAGATGCCAAGCGTTTGGCACAAACGATGGTTCGGATTGGCAAATTGGCTAATCGACAAACAATGGCGGTTATTTCGGATATGTCTCAGCCGCTAGGTGAAGCGATTGGAAATAGTTTAGAGGTCGTAGAAGCAATCGAAACATTGCAGGGAAATGGACCGGCTGATTTAGAAGAAATGTGTTATGCATTAGGCAGCCAAATGGTGGTTTTAGCCAAAAAAGCAGACACGTTGGAAGAAGCGCGGGAAATGTTGGCAGAGGCACTACATTCCGGTAAAGCACTGGCTAAATTCCGTGAGATGATTCGCAACCAAGGTGGCGATGATTCTGTGATCGACGATCCAAGCCAAATTTTAACAGCCAAATACCAACGAGCAATACCAGCAAAAGAGTCTGGTGTTATAACGAAGATCGTTGCGAATGAATTGGGCATCGCAGCCATGATGTTAGGTGCTGGCCGCAAGACCAAAGAAGAAGATATTGATCACGCAGTCGGAATCAAACTCCATAAAAAAGTGGGGGAATCGGTTCAGGCAGGCGAAGCATTGTTGACGATCTACAGCAACACAGAAGCGATCGATGAGGTTATCGAATTGATCAATCAAAACATTGAAATCGGAGAAAGCGGCGGTGAACCACCGTTGATCCATGAAATCATTACAGAATAAGGAGCGAATAAAATGGAATTGAATCGCATGATCGACCATACTATTTTAAAAGCAGATGCAACCAAAGAAGATGTTTTACGCATTATTGAAGAGGCAAAAACCTATCACTTTTACTCCGTCTGCATCAACCCTACATGGGTAGCTTTGGCAGCAGAAGAGTTAAAAGGTGAGCCAACAGCAGTTTGTACAGTCATCGGCTTTCCTTTAGGCGCCAATACCTCAGAAGTTAAAGCTTATGAAACAACTGATGCTATCAAGAATGGTGCTGATGAAGTGGATATGGTCATCAACATTGGGGCACTAAAATCAAAACAATACAAAAAAGTTCAAGCAGACATCGAAGCGGTTGTTGAAGCAGCTAAAGATAAAGCATTAGTAAAAGTAATCATTGAGACAGCACTTCTAGATAACGAGGAAATTGTCAAAGCTTGTGAATTAGCCAAAGCAGCAGGGGCTGATTTCGTCAAAACATCGACTGGTTTTTCTACCGGTGGCGCAGTGGCAGCTGATGTCAAATTGATGCGTGAAACAGTGGGACCTGAAATGGGTGTGAAAGCATCTGGCGGGATCCATAGCGAAGCAGAAGCGGTGGCAATGGTCGAAGCAGGAGCGAATCGTTTAGGAACCAGTGCAAGCGTCGCAATCGTCACTGGATCAACGGGTGCCGGTTACTAATTTCATAAAGCGAGGTTCATCATGACAAAAGCAAAAAAAGAGTGGATCGAAACGGCGGTTGCCGCATTAGATAAAGCCTATGTGCCTTATTCTAAATTCCCTGTTGGCGCCTGTTTGGTCACCAAAGAAGGAACCATCTATCAAGGGATCAATATTGAAAATGCTTCGTTTGGCTTAACGAATTGTGCGGAACGAACGGCATTTTTCAAAGCTGTTTCAGAAGGCGAAAAGGACTTTCAGCACTTGGTTGTTGCAGGTCATACACCCGATCCAATTTCACCTTGCGGCGCTTGCCGCCAAGTAATGGTGGAGTTCTGTCAGCCGGATATGCCAGTCACTTTGGTAGGAGATGATGGTGTGATCAAAGAGACAACTGTCGAAGGGCTATTGCCATATTATTTTACGAACAAAGATCTATAAACCACGTTCATTCAGTCAAAGCGGCTGTTGAAAAAAAACTATTTTATAGGGGGCTTTACAGCAATGAAAAAAGCAAAATTATTTAGTTTAGGTATTGTTGCAGTAGCTGGGTTGACACTACTTGGCGCATGTGGGAATGGAGGAAAGTCAGGTTCGACTGATTCAACAGGCGGCGGTTCTGCAGACGGCAAAACAGATGCAGCACACAGCGTTGCAATCGTTACGGATATTGGTGGTGTAGATGACCGTTCATTCAACCAATCAGCTTGGGAAGGGTTGCAAGCTTGGGGAAAACAACATGACATCGCTCGTGGCGTTGGCGGAT
The DNA here is from genome assembly GCF_022711995.1 of Enterococcus sp. Classification (GTDB taxonomy): domain Bacteria; phylum Bacillota; class Bacilli; order Lactobacillales; family Enterococcaceae; genus Enterococcus_D. The sequence goes on along the minus strand of NZ_JALAHI010000037.1, from coordinate 48,072 downwards.
ATGACTATATTCAATCAAATGAAGCCTCAGAATATACAACAAATGTGAATGGTGCTGTCCAAAATGGATTCAAAACGATTTTTGGTGTCGGCTACCTATTGAAAGATTCAATTGAAGAAGCAGCAGCACAAAATCCTGATACACAATTTGGGATCATTGATGATGTCATCGAAGGTAAAGACAATGTTGTATCTGCAACATTTAAAGACAACGAAGCCGCTTATTTAGCTGGTTTTGCAGCAGCTTACACAACAAAAACGAACAAAGTTGGTTTCATCGGCGGTGAAGAAGGGGTCGTAATCGACCGTTTTGAAGCTGGTTTTATCAAAGGGGTAGAAGATGCAGCTAAAGCATTAGGCAAAGATATCAAAGTTGACCCTCAATATGCCGCATCATTTGGTGACCCTGCCAAAGGAAAAGCATTAGCAGCTTCAATGTACCAAGGTGGCGTTGACGTAATCTTCCATGCTTCAGGTGGTACAGGTGCTGGTGTCTTCCAAGAAGCAAAAGCAATCAATGAACAATTGAACGAAGCAGATCTTGCTGACAAAAAAGTTTGGGTTATCGGTGTAGATAGCGATCAACAAGACGAAGGTGCATACAAAACAAAAGACGGCAAGGAAGACAACTTCACATTGGCTTCAACACTTAAAGGTGTAGGGGCAGCCGTGCAAGATATCTCAACTCGTGCATTGGAAGATAAATTCCCTGGCGGAGAACACATTGTCTATGGTTTGAAAGACGGCGGTGTGGATATCACTGAAGGTTACTTGTCAGATGATGCAAAAGCAGCAATCGAAACAGCAAAACAAGATGTGATCGATGGCAAAGTAGAAGTGCCAGAAAAACCTTAATCAACCATCTATTATTTAGACAATGGTCTAAATGAAAACAAGATAAACAACTATGAGGGTCTGAACGATAGTAGGCAGTTGGCTATCGTTCAGAGACTCATCTTGTCACCATTGCTTTGTTGCTTAATATCTTGATGAAAGCTAGACGGTTTTCATGAGGATAGTAAACATCCTAAGCAATAGCATTTATTTTTGATCAAAATTGTTGTGTCACTGTGTGTGAGAGCGAATTAGAAAGTAAGGATGTGAGAAACTTGGCTGAAGAAAAATATGTTGTAGAAATGCGTCATATCACCAAAGAGTTTGGAACCTTCAAAGCCAATGACGATGTCAACTTACAAGTAAGGCCGGGAGAAATCCACGCATTGCTTGGGGAAAATGGAGCTGGCAAGTCGACCTTGATGAATATGCTGTCAGGTTTGTTAGAACCGACATCAGGCGATATCTTGATGAATGGGGAAAAAGTGAATGTCACTAGTCCTACAGCAGCCAATAAACTTGGGATTGGCATGGTCCATCAGCATTTCATGCTGGTTGATGCGTTTACTGTCACAGAAAATATCATTTTAGGAAGTGAACCGAACAAGCTGGGGATTTTGGACCGCAAAAAAGCCCGCAAAGAGATCCAACGGGTTTCTGAACAATATGGCCTATCGGTTGATCCAGATGCATATGTTCGCGACATCTCAGTCGGGATGGAACAGCGTGTGGAAATTCTAAAAACCCTCTATCGGGGAGCGGATGTATTGATTTTTGATGAACCAACTGCCGTGTTGACGCCTCAAGAGATCGAAGAATTGATCGTAATCATGAGAGGGCTGGTTCGGGAAGGAAAATCGATCATTTTGATCACCCATAAATTGGATGAGATCAAAGCGGTGGCGGACCGTTGTACAGTTATTCGCCGAGGCAAAGGAATCGGTACAGTCAACGTCAAAGACGTCACGTCACAGCAATTGGCAGACATGATGGTCGGTCGTTCTGTTTCCTTCAAAACACCGAAAAAACCTGCTGATCCAAAAGAAGTCGTTCTTTCGATCGAAAACTTAGTCGTGAAAGAAAATCGTGGGTTAGATGCAGTCAAAGGCTTAAGTTTAGAAGTGAGAGCCGGGGAAGTCTTAGGGATCGCCGGAATCGATGGCAATGGCCAGTCAGAGCTGTTGCAAGCAATCACTGGATTACGAAAAGCAGAAAGTGGAAAAGTCTTATTAAATGGCGACGACATCACGAACTTCAAACCTCGTAAAGTAACAGAATCCGGTGTCGGGCATGTGCCGGAGGACCGCCACAAATATGGGTTGGTCCTGGATATGATGCTTTCAGAAAATATTGCTTTACAAACCTATTATCAAAAACCATTGAGCAATTATGGTGTGCTGGACTACGGGGAAATGAATGAATTTGCTCGTGAGTTGATTCAAGAGTTTGATGTCCGTACAGTGAATGAAATCGTGCCAGCCCGTGCTCTTTCAGGGGGGAATCAGCAAAAAGCAATCATTGCTCGGGAAATTAGTCGTGATCCGGATCTATTGATCGTTGCTAATCCTACTCGGGGCTTAGACGTCGGAGCAATTGAGTTTATCCATAAACGGTTGATCGAACAGCGGGATAAGTTTAAAGCTGTTTTATTGGTCAGCTTTGAATTAGATGAAATTTTGAATGTGTCAGACCGAATCGCCGTTATCCATGCTGGTGAAATCGTCGGTGTTGTTGATCCGAAAGAAACTTCGGAAAAAGAACTCGGATTATTGATGGCGGGCTACTCCTTAGAAGAAGCGCGGCGTGAGTTACAAATGGAGGAAGTAGGTGGTTCAGTTGAATAACCGCAAAGAAAAAATTCGGAACCTGCTTGTGCCAATCATCGCTGTCATTCTTGGATTTGTCCTTGGGGGCATTATCATGGCAGCATTTGGCTATAGTCCAATTCATGGCTATCAACAAATGTTCCGTACCGTATTTGTCAATGGACAAAGCGGTGGATTGAATGCACGAAATATTGGAGAGATTTTCGTGACCGCGGCTCCGCTGATTTTTACAGCACTGGGCTTTGCAGTCGCAAACTCTGCAGGATTCTTTAATATTGGGCTTTCTGGTCAAGCGTTAGCGGGCTGGGTATCAAGTATCTGGGTGGCACTGTCCATGCCTGATGCACCACGAATCATCGTGTTGCCTGTTGCGATTTTGGTAGGAGCGGCATGTGGCGCGATCGCAGCGGCAATACCAGGTATCCTCCGTGCCTTTTTCGGTACAAGTGAAGTGATCGTAACCATTATGATGAACTACATTTTACTGTATACAGGGAATCATATCGTCAATAATGTGATGAATGAGTCAATGATTTCAACGAAAGGTGTAACAAAAATGGTAGGCGATAATGCCTCTTTGCAAACGCCTTTCTTAGCAAATCTAACCAATAATTCTCGATTAAATATCGGGATTTTCATGGCACTGATCTTCCTCGTGTTGATTTGGTTCATGATGAAGAAAACAACTTTGGGTTATGAGATTCGAGCAGTTGGACTGAACCCAACGGCATCTGAATATGCAGGGATGAGCAGTAAACGGACCATCATTATTTCAATGATCATCTCTGGAACATTAGCCGGATTAGGTGGCGTCGTTCAAGGTTTAGGAACATTTGAAAACTTCTTTGTTCAAGGTTCATCATTGAGCATTGGTTTTGATGGGATGGCGGTTTCGTTATTAGGTAGCGGCTCATCGATCGGAATTTTGCTTTCTGCATTGTTGTTCAGTGTTCTTAAACTGGGCGGACAAGGAATGCAGTTTGCCGGGATTCCTTCAGAACTTGTTGACGTTGACATCGCGATCATCATCTTCTTCGTTGCAATCAGCTACGTGATTCGTTTTGTATTAGCTAAAATTTTTGACGGTAAAAAAGAAGTTGCTGTTGTCCAAGAAATTGAAGCGAAGCCGAATAACCAAGATCAGGAAGGAGGAACCATCTAATGAATATCAGTTTAATTTCTTCGATCGTTACACAAACGTTGATTTATGCTGCGCCATTGATCCTGACGGCACTGGGCGGCGTTTTCTCAGAGCGAAGCGGGATCGTTAACGTAGGTCTTGAAGGAATCATGGTGATGGGAGCCTTCAGTTCGATCGTTTTCAATATTGAATTTGCGTCACAATTTGGTGCGTGGACACCTTGGTTAGGGATGTTAGTCGGCGGTCTTGTCGGGATGCTTTTCTCACTGCTGCATGCTGTAGCTACCATTAACTTCAGAGCCGATCACATTATCAGTGGTACCGTAATGAATTTGATGGCACCAGCGCTGGCTGTCTTCTTAGTTAAAGCTATCTATAACAAAGGGCAAACAGACAACATTCAACAAACATTAGGCTATTTCAATTTTCCAGTGTTGCGGGATATTCCTGTGATTGGTCCAATCTTCTTTAATCAAACGTTTTTACCTGCTTACTTTGCAATCTTGATTTCTGTCATTGCTTGGTTTGTCATCTTTAAAACACGTTTTGGCTTACGGCTGCGTTCTGTCGGTGAACATCCACAAGCCGCTGATACATTAGGTATCAATGTTTATGTGATGCGCTACTCTGGCGTGTTGATCTCTGGTTTCTTAGGCGGAATGGGTGGGGCATTGTTTGCCCAATCAATCGCTGGCCGTTTTGCGGTGACAACGATTGCTGGTCAAGGGTTTATCTCAATGGCAGCAATGATCTTTGGTAAATGGAATCCATTAGGTGCGATGGGAGCTGCAATCTTCTTCGGATTTGCACAAAACATCAGTATCGTCGGTGGACAATTACCGATCATTTCCTCCATCCCAGCAGTTTATCTGCAAGCTGCACCATACGCGTTAACGATTATTGTTCTGGTGCTGTTCCTTGGAAAAGCGGCAGGACCTAAAGCGAATGGTAAGAACTATATCAAATCTAAATAATTTTTTCTGTATGAAAGGGTGGGGCTATGGGACATGTTTGTGTTGCTGTGCCCTGCCTTTTTCTTTTTGCTCGACCAAAGAGAAATAATAAACTTACGTAAAAGCAAATCTTTCTTATTTCTAGTATGATAAGAAAGGAATAACAATAAAAGAAAGTAGGGAATAGGATGTTTAAACGTATACATTTGATCGTGATGGATTCTGTAGGTATTGGTGAAGCACCGGATGCAGAAAAATTCGGTGATGTGGGTTCTGATACATTAGGACATATCGCCAAAGAAGCTGGCTTGACGATTCCTCATTTGGAACAGTTAGGCCTGGGTACGATCCGTCCATTGGAAGGCGTCAAAAATATCGCAGACCATGACGGTTATGCAACAAAATTAGAAGAAATTTCTGTTGGAAAAGATACCATGACCGGACATTGGGAAATCATGGGTTTGAATATTCAAAAACCCTTCCGTGTGTTTCCTGACGGATTTCCGCAAGAATTGCTGCAACAAATCGAAGAATTCTCTGGCCGCAAAATCGTCTGCAACAAACCGTATTCCGGTACAGCAGTCATCGATGATTACGGCGAACACCAAATGAAAACAGGGGACTTGATCGTTTATACGTCTGCCGATCCAGTCTTACAAATCGCAGCGCATGAAGAAATCATTCCATTGGAAGAATTGTACCGTATTTGCCAATATGTGCGGGACATTACCAAAGATGAACCCTACATGATTGGCCGTATCATTGCTCGTCCATATGTGGGTGAACCTGGAAACTTTACCCGCACTAGCAATCGTCATGACTATGCACTAGATCCTTTTGGACACACTGTATTGGATTCATTAAAAGATGCAGGTAAAGAGGTCATCGCTGTCGGAAAAATCAATGATATCTTTAACGGTCAAGGAATCACGGATTCCGTAAGAACCAAGAGCAATATGGATGGCGTAGATCAACTGTTGAATGTGATGAAACAAGACTTTACTGGATTAAGTTTTACCAATCTAGTCGACTTCGATGCACTTTACGGCCATCGCCGAGATGTCGTCGGGTATGCTCATGCCATTGAAGATTTCGATCTAAGAATCCCAGAGATTCTGGATGCCATGGCTGACGACGATTTATTGATGATTACAGCTGATCACGGAAATGATCCAACTTTTCCTGGAACTGATCATACGAGAGAATATGTTCCATTGTTGGTTTACAGCAAACAATTCAAAGGACAAGGCCAACTACCCCAAGGCCATTATGCCGATATTTCAGCAACAATCGCAGAAAACTTTGCGGTGCCGGCAACAGAAAATGGGGAAAGCTTCCTAAATCATTTAAATTAGAGGTGGAGAAATGACAACATTACATGAAAAACTGCAAGAAACAACGACATTCATCAAGGAAAAGGGCGTGGGATCCGTTGATTTTGGGTTGATCTTGGGTTCGGGATTAGGTGAATTAGCAGATGAGATTGAAAATCCAATCGTGCTGCCCTATAACGATATCCCCCATTTCCCAGTTTCTACAGTCGTGGGACATGCAGGACAGCTAGTTTACGGAACACTCTCTGGAAAAAAAGTATTGGCGATGCAAGGTCGTTTCCATTACTATGAAGGCCATTCTATGCAAACTGTTACTTATCCTGTTCGAGTAATGGCGGCACTTGAAGCCCATTCACTTGTTGTGACGAATGCATGTGGTGGCGTAAATGAAAGCTTCCAACCTGGTGACTTGATGTTGATCACGGATCAAATCAATTTTATGGGAGACAATCCATTGATCGGTGCGAATGAGGAAGAAATGGGTCCTCGATTCCCAGACATGAGCCAAGCTTATCATCTCAGCTACCGAGAAACTGCCAAAGAGATTGCGGCTGCAAAAGGACTACATTTGAAAGAGGGCGTCTACATGGGCTTCTCTGGACCAACCTACGAAACGCCTGCGGAAATTCGATTTGCGCGGACGATCGGTGCTGATGCAGTAGGAATGTCCACTGTACCTGAAGTGATCGTAGCTGTTCACAGCGGCTTGAAAGTATTGGGGGTTTCATGCATCACCAATCTAGCTGCTGGTATGCAAGCAAGTTTGAACCATGAAGAGGTCGTAGAAACAACAGAACGGGTCAAAGCTGAATTTAAGGCACTGATCAAAGAAACTTTAGCGAATCTATAAAGTAAACACTAATTAAAGAGAGTATAAAAGAGAAGTAGAAAAGGAGCGAAAAAATGAGCGTTCATATTGAAGCAAAAGCTGGCGAGATCGCGGATAAGATTTTATTACCCGGTGATCCTTTACGGGCAAAATACATTGCGGAAACATTTTTAGAAGACCCTATCTGTTACAACAATGTCCGGGGAATGCTTGGTTATACCGGTGTCTATAAAGGGGAACGCGTATCGGTACAAGGAACCGGTATGGGGATGCCTTCTGCGACCATTTATGCCCATGAATTGATCAATTCTTATGGAGTTAAAAAATTGATTCGTGTCGGCACTTGTGGCGCGATTTCTAAAGATGTTCATGTACGGGACTTAGTGATTGCCCAAGCGGCAGCGACAAGTTCTTCCATGGTAGCGAAGAATTTCCAAAGTTTCCATTTTCCGCCAATCGCAGATTTTGCTTTGCTGAGAAAAGCGTATGATACAGCAATGGCATCTGGCTTTACTACCCATGTTGGAAATATTTTATCTGAAGATACATTCTACAAAGATGATATGACAGAAACAGTCAAATTGGCTGATCTTGGCGTATTAGGTGTGGAGATGGAAGCTGCGGCACTTTACTATTTAGGGGCTAAGTTCCATGTGCAGACGTTGGCGATTTGTACAGTCAGTGATCATATCATCACTGGAGAAGAAACCACTGCTGAAGAAAGACAAACGACATTTAACGATATGATCAAAGTAGGCTTAGAAACGGCTATTTCTTAATTATTGTTCCGTTGTTCTGTCTATCAAAAACTGGATCTTTTTCTGACTCCCTCCTTTATCTAGGAGACGTGTCAGAAGGGATCCAGTTTTTATGTGGTATGACTTATAGACTCTAGAGGCTAGTTGGAATAGTTGCACTTTTGGACAAAAATGGTTTAATTAAAGAAAAAGGAGGTTGGAGCATGAATAATTTTACGTTTCAGGTGACAACAGATATACGTTTTGGTAAAGATCGGTTAAATGAGTTGCCGGAGGTATTGAACACGTTCGGAAAAAATGTTCTGCTGGTCTATGGTGGCGGCAGTATTAAAAAAAGCGGTCTGTATGAGCAAGTCATGGCGCAATTGCAAAACAACGGCAATCACGTAACAGAATTGGCAGGCGTTGAGCCCAATCCGCGAATTGAAACAGTAGCAAAAGGGGCAGAACTCTGCCGCAGCGAAAAAATTGATGTGATTCTTGCTGTCGGCGGCGGGTCCGTGATTGATTGCAGCAAAGTGATCGCAGGGGCTGCTTGCAGTGAGGAAGATCCTTGGACTTTAGTGACTAAACGCAGCTACCAAGGACCAGCAGTGCCATTAGTTACGATTTTGACATTAGCAGCCACTGGGAGTGAAATGAATCGAGGAGCGGTGATCACAAATCTTGCAGCAAAACAAAAATTAGGGGTTCATGGTCCTAATTTCTTGCCGAAGGTTTCTTTCTTAGACCCAACTTGGACTTTTAGTGTTAGTCGCTATCAAACAGCAGCCGGCTCGGCAGACATTATGAGTCATTTGATTGAAAACTACTTTAGTGCCACAGAAAATACCGATGTCCAAGATGGTATTGCTGAAGGCTTATTAAAAGCGGTAATCAAAAACTTGCCGATTGCTTTGGAGACGCCAGATGACTATGATGCACGGGCAAACTTGATGTGGGCAAGTACATTGGCGTTAAATGGGTTGACAGGTAGTGGGAAAGCCGGTGCTTGGTCTTGCCATCCAATGGAACATGAGCTAAGTGCTTTTTATGATATTACCCACGGGATTGGCTTAGCCATTTTGACGCCTCGCTGGATGCTTCATGTATTGAATGAAACAACAGCACCTAAATTGGCGCGTTTTGCCCGGGAAGTGTTCCAAGTGGAAGAAGCGGTGCCGGAAATGGCAGCCCGGATGGGGATTCAAAAGTTATACGATTTCTTCCTTTCATGTGGGATTCCTATGACTTTACCAGAAGTGGGAATCGAAGATGATCGTCATTTTGAAGAAATGGCTAAACAAGCAGTAGCCTTTAGCTCGATTGCGGCAAATGCCTACGTACCGTTGACAGAATCTGATGTCATTGCCATTTATCAAGAGGCATTGACACCTTCCGAGTATCTCTAAATGAAGAAACCCTGACAGAATAAACAAATAATCGGTAGGATAATTGGTATCCTACCGATTATTTGTCTGTGTACTTTTATCAAAGAATTATCTTGAATAATGGATCCGTTGCAAGATTTCACGGGCGATCACGCCGTGTCCGGCAAGTGTGGGGTGAACGCCATCTTCTCCGGTGTAATAAGTAGGCTGTTTCTTGATCGCCTGTTCTGCAAATATACCGTCTAAAGGAATATAGTCACAACCAAATTCAGCAGCTAGTTCACGAATGGAATGGATCTTGGGATCCAGATCCTTCCGCCAATGGCTGCGATCAGCCGGATAGGGCAGAACGAACGGCTCTAAAAGCAAGATTCTATCGATCCCGCTGTCCGTCACTTGTTGCAAAAACTGTCGATAATCTGCGGCGAATTCGGCGGCTGCTTCGGCAGTACCAAAAGAGGAAGTTCCAACGTTATGCCAAGTATCATTAATACCGATCAAGAAAATCAGTAAGTCTGGCTTTAAATCAATGCAGTCTTCCTCGATGCGATTTAAGATATCGCAAATTTTATTTCCGCCGATGCCGCGGTTAATAAAAGACAACTCTGCATCCGGGTATTTAGCAGCCAGCTGGGCGGTCACAAGAGCAGGGAATCCTTTTCCGAGATCTTTGGGATTCAGCCGGTCGCGATCACAGTCGGTAATGCTGTCGCCGAGAAATAAAATGGTATCGTTTTTGTGTAGGTGACTCATGGTATCATTCTCCTTTGTGTACGCTTTCTTTTTTTGGCGGTTATTGGAAATACAAACAAAGACTGCGCAGTCAGTCTGGAGGGGTACTCCCGACTTGCCGCACAGCCTTCTTCGTTACTGATTATAAGTAGTATTTTTTCGCAACTGTTAGATCATCGTTCAATTCATAAACAAGAGGTTGTCCTGTTGGAATTTCAAGATCCATGATGTCTTCATCAGAGATACCTTCGATGTGTTTTGCTAACGCACGTAGAGAGTTTCCGTGAGCGGCAACTAAAACAGTTTTGTTGTCTTTCAATGCAGGCGCGATTTCATCTTGCCAGAAAGGTAATGCACGTTCTAAGGTTACTTTTAAGTTTTCGCCGCCAGGTACGTCACGAGGGTCTAGCATAGCATAACGACGATCGTTTGCTGCAGAACCTTCGTCAGAAGCATCCATCAATGGAGGCAATACATCGTATGAACGACGCCAGATGTGAACTTGTTCGTCGCCATATTTTTCAGCAGTTTCTTTTTTGTTTAATCCTTGTAATTTACCATAATGACGTTCGTTCAAACGCCATGATTTGATTGTTGGTACCCATAGTTGATCAGAATATTCTAAAATGTAGTTACAAGTTTTGATGGCACGAGTCAATACAGAAGTGTAAGCAACATCGAATTCGATGCCAGCTTCTTTGATTTTACGTCCGCCCTCGATTGCTTCTTCGACACCTTCTGGCGCTAAATCTACATCGGCCCAACCAGTAAATTGGTTCAATTTATTCCATTCGCTTAGTCCGTGACGAGAAAATACTAATTTTGGCATGTAAAACTCTCCTTTTAGATATTAGATATTTTTCTGAAATTTTCAATTCCCTGCTTATTGTACACTTTTTCGCAAACAATTTCTACGTATTTAGTGCAAAACCTTATTTCTTAAAAAAAGAAACAGAAAAAAATGCCTTTTAACAAGACGTTTTTTTCTGCTTCCAGATCCTTTTCTTGAGAGGAAAGACTTCAGTATAAAAACAGATGAATCGCTGGGCCTAGGTAAGTGCTCAATGACTGTATACCTTATTCAATTCTTCTTCTGAAAGTTTTATGTATTTATAGCAGGTTCCAACAGAAACCCCGCATTTAGTGGAGATGAATTGAATCGTCTCTTTTTTATCGTAATAGAGTTGGCGAATTTTTTTGATGGTTTTTGGATCGATTTTTGGACGTCCGCCGATTTTGCCTTTTTTTCTGGCGTTGTTCAATCCAACTAATGTCCGTTCTTTGATCAGTGCTTGTTCCATCACTGCCAAACCTTCCATTAAATTAAAATAAATCGCACCCATTGGTTCTCTTGTATCGATGTTTTCTGCGAGAGAGACCAGGTGAAGATTTCTTTTCCTTAGAAGATCTGTCAATTCAGTTAATTGACGGGTGGTTTTACCTAAGCGATGAAGTTCAGAAACAACAAGTGTTTCCCCTAACTGCATCCGAGCGATAACGGACTCTAAGGAATGATTCTCACAGTCGTCTTCATAGGCATAGGTTTCGTGGAATAACTCCGTGCAACCGAATTCTTGAAGCTTGTTTAATTGTTCACTTGATTCTTTATCAATAATTGTTGTTCGAGCATAACCGATGACTTTCATAGCCGCCCCTTCCTATTCTTTTTATTTGAATGTAGCATAAATGAGAAATAAATGATAGATAAAACTTGCACAAAAATGAATTTAATTCGAGGAAAATGAAGAAAATTACATGGAATCTCAAACAAAAGGAGCAAACGCTCCTTTTGTTATGAAAAATATTAGCGGACGGTGCGAGTTTCTGGACCGTCTTCTTGTCCGATGATGATCGTGTGGACCATATCTAAAAAGAGTCCATGTTCCACCACACCAACGGTTTGATCCAATTCGTGGGCTAATGCGACGGGATCAGTGATGGTTTGTAAATGAAGATCAATGATGTAATGGCCGCAATCGGTTTTTAAGACACTGCCATCTTCTGCTAAGCGGAGGACAGGGTGATAGTTTTTTTCTGTAAACAGGCGCATCAATTGTTGACTACCATAAGGAACAACTTCCACAGGCAATGGAAAGGCGCCTAGTTGGTCAACGATTTTTGATTTATCCACGATCCAAAGCACGTGCTTTGAATTTGTTGCCACGATTTTTTCAAAAAGTAGGGCGGCACCGCCACCTTTGATGCCATGGTAATCTGCACTAATTTCATCCGCACCATCGATGGTTAAATCAACAGCTTCAACTTCGTCAATCGTTTTGACTGGGATTCCCAGTGCTTCGGCTTGTTTTTTTGATGCCCAAGATGTTGGTACTCCGACGATCGATAAGTTTTCCTCTTTGACTCTACGACCTAATTCCTCGATCATATAATACGCCGTTGAACCTGTTCCTAAACCGACCACCATGCCATCGGTCACATAACCGGCTGCTTCAATGCCGACCATCTCTTTTAAATTCATTTTTTGACCCACCTCTAAATAAAATACTGTTTTCCTCTTTATTATATAGTAAGAAGAAGTAAAAAAGGAGGAACAATGGGGAGTTTTTTGGAAAAAATTGCGGATTGTCTCTTTCATAAAAAATCATCTGATAGGTAGTTGACAGAGTCTTTTTATCATGGTATTCTATCAAAGGTGCTTTATCTACAGGTCTCTCGTTGGAGACGTGCTGACTGTCTATCAAAGCATATTTGATAAGAATGCAGAGAATGCATTATTTTTTATCGCAAAAAAAGAACCACCTGGATGTGTGGAACTATAAAGCGAATCAAGGAAGGAGGAAAACTAGGGATGCCTACAATTAATCAATTAGTACGTAAACCTCGTAAATCCAAGGTTGAAAAATCAAATTCACCAGCATTGAACAAAGGATACAACAGTTTCAAAAAAGCTCAAACGAATGTTAACTCACCTCAAAAGCGTGGGGTAGCGACTCGTGTGGGAACTATGACACCGAAAAAACCGAACTCAGCTCTACGTAAATATGCGCGTGTTCGTTTGTCAAACTTGATTGAAGTGACAGCTTATATTCCAGGTATCGGTCACAACTTGCAAGAACACAGTGTGGTATTGCTACGCGGTGGACGTGTAAAAGACTTACCAGGGGTACGTTACCATATCGTTCGTGGTGCATTGGATACTGCCGGTGTTAACGATCGTAAACAATCTCGTTCTAAATATGGAACAAAACGTCCTAAAGCTTAATTTTGATTCAAACTACAAATGAAACTATTTAATCAGAACTGATATTTCGGAAGGAGGAGTTACGGATGCCTCGTAAAGGTCCTGTTGCAAAACGTGATGTTTTACCAGATCCTATTTATAACTCAAAATTAGTAACTCGTTTGATCAACCGTGTAATGGTTGATGGTAAACGCGGTGTTGCTGCAAATATTATCTACAATGCTTTTGGCATTATCAAAGAATCTACAGGAAATGATCCATTGGAAGTTTTCGAACAAGCAATGAAAAACATTATGCCTGTATTGGAAGTTAAAGCTCGCCGTGTCGGTGGTTCTAACTACCAAGTCCCAGTTGAAGTTCGTCCAGAACGTCGTACAACTCTAGGTCTTCGTTGGGTGGTAAACTACGCTCGTTTGCGTGGCGAACACACAATGGAAGAACGTCTTGCGAAAGAAATCATGGATGCAGCAAACAACACTGGTGCTTCTGTGAAAAAACGCGAAGACACACACAAAATGGCGGAAGCCAACCGCGCATTTGCTCACTATCGTTGGTAAGATCCTCACTGCTTTTTTATTGGAAGGTACTGAGACAACCTTAGCTTAGGTTTAAGTAAGAATGAGAGGGGAACAACCTAGAATGGCAAGAGAATTTTCGCTAGAAAAAACTCGTAATATCGGGATCATGGCCCACGTTGACGCTGGTAAAACAACGACGACTGAACGTATCCTTTATTACACAGGTAAAATCCATAAAATTGGTGAAACACATGAAGGTGCTTCTCAAATGGACTGGATGGAACAAGAACAAGAACGTGGGATCACAATCACTTCTGCTGCGACAACTGCGCAATGGAAAGAAAACCGCGTAAATATCATCGACACCCCTGGACACGTAGACTTCACTATCGAAGTTCAACGTTCACTACGGGTTCTTGACGGTGCTGTAACTGTATTGGACTCACAATCAGGTGTAGAACCTCAAACAGAAACAGTTTGGCGTCAAGCAACAGATTACCGCGTACCACGTATCGTATTCTGTAACAAAATGGATAAAATCGGTGCAGATTTCTTATATTCTGTATCTACTTTACATGATCGTTTACAAGCAAATGCTCACCCAATCCAATTACCAATTGGTGCGGAAGATGACTTTACTGGTATCATCGATTTAGTAAAAATGAAAGCTGAAATCTATACAAACGATTTAGGAACAGAGATCCAAGAAACTGAAATTCCTGATGAGTACAAAGAATTAGCTGAAGAATGGCGCGAAAAATTAGTTGAAGCGGTTGCTGATACTGACGAAGAACTAATGATGAAATTCTTGGAAGGTGAAGAAATCACTGAAGAAGAATTAAAAGCTGGTATTCGTCAAGCAACATTGACTGTTGACTTTTTCCCAGTTCTTTGCGGCTCAGCCTTCAAAAACAAAGGGGTTCAATTGATGTTGGATGCAGTCATCGACTACCTTCCTTCACCACTTGATGTTCCTGCAATCAAAGGGATCAACCCTAAAACTGACGAAGAAACAGATCGTCCTGCTGACGATGAAGCACCTTTTGCTTCACTAGCATTTAAAGTAATGACTGACCCATTCGTAGGTCGTTTGACATTCTTCCGTGTGTATTCAGGTGTCTTGAACTCTGGATCATATGTCTTGAATGCTTCAAAAGACAAACGCGAACGTATCGGTCGTATCCTACAAATGCACGCGAACACTCGTGCAGAAATCCAAACAGTTTATTCAGGCGATATCGCTGCAGCTGTTGGTTTGAAAGATACAACAACAGGGGATACATTGTGTGACGAAAAATCACCAGTTATCCTTGAATCAATCGAATTCCCAGAACCAGTTATCGAAGTCGCTGTTGAACCTAAATCAAAAGCTGACCAAGATAAAATGGGTGTGGCTTTACAAAAACTTGCTGAAGAAGATCCATCATTCCGTGTTGAAACAAACGCTGAAACAGGCGAAACTGTTATCGCAGGTATGGGAGAACTTCACTTGGACGTCCTTGTTGACCGTATGCGTCGCGAATTTAAAGTTGAAGCAAACGTTGGTGCGCCTCAAGTTTCTTATCGCGAAACATTCCGTGCTTCTACGCAAGCCGAAGGTAAATTTGTACGTCAGTCTGGTGGTAAAGGACAATACGGTCACGTATGGGTTGAATTTACACCAAACGAAGAAGGTAAAGGCTTTGAATTCGAAAACGCAATTGTCGGTGGTGTGGTTCCACGTGAATACATCCCAGCAGTTGAAAAAGGACTTGAAGACTCAATGGCTAACGGTGTTCTAGCTGGCTATCCATTGGTTGATATCAAAGCGAAGCTTTATGATGGTTCATACCATGATGTCGATTCAAGTGAAACAGCCTTCCGTGTGGCAGCTTCAATGGCTCTACGTGCTGCAGCGAAGAAAGCTAATCCAGTGATTCTTGAACCAATGATGAAAGTTGTTATCACTGTTCCTGAAGATTACTTAGGTGATGTTATGGGACACGTAACAGCTCGTCGTGGACGTGTTGAAGGTATGGAAGCTCATGGTAACTCACAAATCGTTAACGCGATCGTTCCATTGGCTGAAATGTTCGGATATGCAACAACACTTCGTTCATCTACACAAGGACGCGGTACTTTCATGATGACATTTGATCACTACGAAGATGTACCTAAGTCTATTCAAGAAGAAATCATCAAGAAAAACGGCGGCAAAGCTGAATAATTGATGCACAAATACGAAATTCAGTAAAAAGCTATATTTTTTACGAAGTTTCGTGTACAATATTATCGATGATAAGGGATGGGGGGCTTTTAAGCCCTCTACCTATCAAATATAAAAAAATAAACTGTATTTTTAGGAGGAACATTTTAAAATGGCAAAAGAAAAATTTGACCGTTCTAAACCCCACGTAAACATTGGTACGATCGGACACGTTGACCATGGTAAAACTACACTTACAGCTGCTATCACAACTGTATTATCTAAAAAAGGTTTGGCACAAGCTTCTGCTTACGACCAAATCGATGGTGCTCCAGAAGAACGCGAACGCGGAATCACTATCTCAACTGCTCACGTTGAGTATGAAACTGAAGCTCGCCACTACGCTCACGTAGACTGCCCAGGACACGCGGACTATGTTAAAAACATGATCACTGGTGCTGCTCAAATGGACGGCGCGATCTTAGTAGTATCTGCTGCTGATGGTCCTATGCCTCAAACACGTGAACACATCTTGTTATCACGTAACGTTGGTGTACCATACATCGTTGTTTTCTTAAACAAAATGGATATGGTTGATGACGAAGAATTACTAGAATTAGTTGAAATGGAAGTTCGTGACCTATTGTCAGAATATGACTTCCCAGGCGACGATGTTCCTGTAATCGCTGGTTCAGCTTTGAAAGCTCTTGAAGGCGAACCTTCATACGAAGAAAAAATCATGGAATTAATGGCTGCAGTTGACGAATACGTTCCAACTCCAGAACGTGACACTGACAAACCATTCATGATGCCAGTCGAAGACGTATTCTCAATCACTGGACGTGGTACTGTTGCTACAGGCCGTGTTGAACGTGGACAAGTTCGCGTTGGTGACGAAGTAGAAATCGTTGGTATCGCTGAAGAAACTGCTAAAACAACTGTAACAGGTGTTGAAATGTTCCGTAAATTGTTAGACTATGCTGAAGCAGGGGATAACATCGGTGCATTGCTACGTGGGGTTGCTCGTGAAGACATCCAACGTGGACAAGTATTGGCTAAAGCTGGTACAATCACTCCTCATACAAAATTTAAAGCTGAAGTTTACGTTTTGACAAAAGAAGAAGGTGGACGTCACACTCCATTCTTCACTAACTACCGTCCTCAGTTCTACTTCCGTACAACTGACGTAACTGGTGTTGTTGAATTGCCAGAAGGAACTGAAATGGTTATGCCTGGCGATAACGTAACAATCGACGTTGAATTGATCCACCCAATCGCTATCGAAGACGGAACTCGTTTCTCAATTCGTGAAGGCGGACGTACTGTTGGTTCAGGCGTTGTAACTGAAATCAAAGCTTAATTGACTTGATGAATGCAAAAAGCAGAAGCGCTCGCGCTTCTGCTTTTTTTTGCTTGAAATTGTTTATTTGATCAATTTTTGTTCTTTTAGAAACTGATCAAAGCCTTGGTCTGGGATACGACCGTAAAAACCGGCGAATTTTTCTGACCAAGGTTTTGTTTCCCGTGCTTCACCGAAGGCGGTCATGGTTTGGTCATAGTCTTCGATCGCTTTATAGGAATAGTCTTGGTATTTGTTGTAATGAATGACCGCTTCTTGGGGTAGACGAGGTTTGAGGTTCATTTCAACGTTTGGTTTGCCAATGCTCAAGCCAGCCACAGGATAAACGTATTCTGGCAGATCCAGCAATTCAGCGATCGCTTTGCTGTCTTTGCGGACACTGCCGGAAATCACTGTTCCTAGACCAAGGGATTCTGCCGCGATGGCAGCAGACTGCAAAGCAATACTGGCATCGGTTGTCGCAATCAACAAAGGTTGCAGACCTTCATCAACGAGATAAGGGGTTTGTTTTTCTTCGGCAACCTTCTTGGTCCGATTCAAATCAGCTAAGAAAAGCAAAAAGATCGAACTTTCCGCAATGTGAGGATTGCCTGGGTTCCAAGCAACCAACTGTTGTCGCAGGGATGGATCATCGATCACAAGAATCGAATAGGCTTGGCCATTCATCCAGCTAGGTGCTTGTCGAGCGGCAGATAAGATTGCTTTTAGCTGTTCCTCAGATAGCTGGTAGTTGGTGTCGAATTGCCGATAGGTGCGGTGGTTGGTTAATAGATCAATTGTTTCGTTCATATAGTTGCTCCTTTAATTGTGTTGTGATTTTAGCAAATTGCTGGCAAAACAAGTCTAGTTGCGCTTCCGAAAGCCGTGTATAGTTCAGACGAAAGCCGTTGGTATCGTTGCTGAAAAGAAAGGCTGGGGCAATCAGACAATCGTTTTCTAGAAAAATCGTCCAATCCTTTCGTTTCAGTGGGGCGTGTTTCCATTGTAACCAAAGGTACAGTCCCCCTGTGGTCTGTTGAAATGTCCAGTCCGTAGAAAAAGCAGAGAGCCGCTGAATCAAAGCGTGCTGCCGTTGAGCCATTTTTTCTAGCAAATCCTGCTGTTGCTGAGGGTACTCCGTAGAACGGAGAGCGAGATTGGCCAATAGTTGAGGGAAAATCGTGGTTTCGATGGACATTCTCTTTTTCGCTTGAGCAAATTGATCTGCCAATGCTTCGGGGGCTAACAACCAGCCGATTTTGATAGAAGGCCCAAATAGTTTAGACAATGAGCCGAGATAAATGACCGAGTCAGGCGCAAGGGCTTTGAATTTTTCGGGTTGCGGTGTCAAAGCCAAGTCACTAAAAATATCATCTTCAATGATTGGTACTTGATACCTCTGGCAAATAGCAATGATTTCTTTGCGGCGGCCAAGGCTCATGGTACGACCGGTGGGATTTTGGAATGTCGGATTTAAGTAAACAAATTTGATTTTCTGAGCTTTCAATGCTTGTTCTAAATCACTAGGACGCATTCCTTCTTCATCCTGCTTGATCCCAAGGACACGGACATTCATGGTGGTAAATAAGGGCAGAGAAAACAAGAAAGAAGGATCTTCTGTCAGAATGCTGTCTCCTGAAGTCAATAAAACCTGCATTAGTAGCGTGATTCCTTGTGTGGCTCCTGAAGTGATCACCAATTTTTGCCCGGAGGAGGGTATGCCAAAATCGTTTGTCAAATGGGCTAAAAGAACCTCTTGTAATGGCGGATAGCCGGCTGGGTTGCTTTGTAGGCTTTCATTGCGAATCGTCTCCCAGGTAAAAGCCGGAAATTGGAAATCAGGCAACAGCTCTTGGGGTAGATCCCCAGTATAAAGATCAAGAGCTTGTTTGGTTGAACGCAAGTGCTGGATCGCTTCTACAAAGGGGTCTTGCTGCAAATAGGGGCTTGATAGGGAAGAACGAAGATAAGACAATGGTGTCTGACGGTTGCCCCAGCGCCCCTCGGCGACTTGAGTGCCGCTACCTTGCTTGCGGGTGATCCAGCCTAAACTTCTAAGTTCCTCCAATGCTTTGACAATCGTTGAACGATTGACGCTAAAGTCAGCGGCTAATTTTCGTTCAGCGGGCAACTGCTCCCCCGGCGCGTAATCGCCAGCTTGGATTGCCTCGATAAAGTAGGTGACGATTTGTTGGTAAAGCGGCTGTTTCTTCTGCTTGTCGATGTGTTTCCCAGCCATTGACATGCCCCCTTTTTTGATTGGATGGTATAAAAATAAGCCAATTGGCTGTTTTCGTCAAGGGGTCCATTGGATATACTAGGAAAAAGGAGTCGATGATAATGAAAAAAGTATTAACGATCGCTGGATCAGATTCCACTGGTGGCGCAGGCATTGAAGCAGATCTAAAAACCTTTCAAGAGTATGGTGTGTTTGGTTTTGCCTCGATTGCCGCGATCGTCACCATGGATCCGACTACTGGTTGGTCCCATGAAGTGACAGCAATGACCGCTGCGTTGGTGGAAAAACAATTGATTTCGGCTTTTGCAGGAGAGCCGATGGACGCCCTCAAGACAGGGATATTGGGGAATGAAGCCAATATTGCACAGGCTGCAAAAATGATTCAGCAGCAACAAGTGAAACAAGTGGTGGTTGATCCTGTCATTGCTTGCAAAGGAACGGCAAATATCTTACAGCCGAAGAGCGTGGATGCCTTAAAAGAGCATCTCTTGCCGCTGGCCGATGTGGCGACACCGAACTTGATCGAAGCAGGGATCTTATCCGGTTTAGGGGACTTGCAAAACATTGCGGATATGAAAGCTGCAGCAAAAAAGATCTATCAACTCGGAGCAAAATGTGTCGTGGTCAAGGGAGGTCATCGTTTAGCAAGTCCAAAAGCAATTGACGTCGTCTATGATGGGCAATCGTTTACTATTTTGGAAAGCCAACGAATTGAAACGGATTTTAATCACGGGGCAGGCTGCACGTTTTCTGCTGCTATCACCGCAGGATTAGCCAAGGGGCTGACAACCCTTGAAAGTATTAAATTAGCCAAAGACTTTGTTGCAGCAGCGATTCGTCAAGGGGTACTGATCAATCCGTATGTCGGTCACGTCTGGCATGGTGCCTACAATCACGCAGAGGAAAGGATGAGTCCTAATGAGTGATCGCAGAATTCAAAGTATCGTCTTTGTAGCCTTATTTACCGCGTTGACAGTCATCGGTACGATGATCAAGATTCCCTTACCTACAGGTGCGTTTGTTCACCTAGGGAATGCCGTGCTTTTATTAGCTGTCCTATTGCTAGGTTATGTGAAAGGCTCTCTGGCAGGAGGGCTAGGGTTTGCAATTTTTGATTTGTTGAATGGCTATGCGACAGAAGCACCTTACTTTATTTTGGAAAGTTTTATTGTAGGGGCGTTTGCCTATGGGACATTCCTCTTGTTTAAAAAACGTCCATCAGCCATCTGGCAGTTGGTGATCATTGGGTTGGTCACAGGTTTGGCAAAGCTCGCAATGACTCAGATCAAAAATACGGTGATGCTTTGGTACCTGGGGAGTAGTTGGAACGGTGCTTGGGCCGCTGCAGTGCTTAAATTGCCAGCAACAGTGATCAATGTGACAGTCACGATTCTGATTGTGGCACTTGCTTACTTCCCGTTAAAGGCAGCAATTCAACGGGTGACCGCCAAAGGGATCCATTAAAGAAAGCCGATTAAAAGCAGCAATTAAAAGAAACGATTAAAAGAAACGATTAAAAGAAACGATTAAAAGAAACGATTAAAAGAAACGATGATTTGCTGACACGTCTTCATTGGGAAATCCAGTGGAGGCGTGTTTTTGGTTTGTATAGGATGAAAATCGCTGACTTTTTCCTTGATGGGTGGAAGAAAGTCAGCAATTTTTTTGTCGTTTTCAATGAGAAAGAAAGTTTTCTGAAAAAAACGCAAAAGAATCGCGGGTTTTCATTAAAAAAAGCTTGCAATCAGTGTTTATCCATAATATAATCATAAAGGTGCTGTTTACGTTAATGCGTAAGTCACACTGGCAGGAAATAAAACTGCCGGCTACGAAACGAGAGGTTGCGACACGCCCGGACGCTTTGCCATGGACGAGCGTGACGGAAATTTTCGTGGAGCTATGTCTACTTTTCAAAATAGGCGAAGGAGGGAAAACAATGGCAAAACAAAAAATTCGTATCCGTTTAAAAGCGTATGAACATCGTATTTTAGATCAATCAGCGGATAAAATCGTAGAAACTGCAAAAAGAACTGGAGCTGGCGTATCTGGTCCAATTCCATTACCAACTGAACGCAGCTTGTACACGATCATCCGTGCGACGCACAAATACAAAGATTCACGCGAACAATTCGAAATGCGTACACACAAACGTCTAATCGACATTGTGAATCCAACACCAAAAACAGTTGACGCTTTAATGAAGCTTGACTTGCCAAGCGGTGTTAATATCGAAATCAAACTATAATAATTAAGATGGAGGTGTAATCATGACCAAAGGAATCTTAGGGAAAAAAGTGGGAATGACTCAAATCTTCACTGAATCTGGCGAATTGATTCCAGTAACTGTAGTAGAAGCTACTCCAAACGTAGTTCTACAAGTGAAAACAATCGAAAATGACGGCTACGAAGCAATTCAAGTCGGCTACCAAGATATGCGTGAAGTTTTGTCTAACAAACCTGCGAAAGGTCATGTTGCAAAAGCAAACACGGCTCCTAAGCGCTTCATTCGCGAATTCAAGAATGTAGAGCTAGAGGGCTTAGAAGTAGGATCAGAAATTAAAGTTGATATTTTTGAAGCAGGAGACATCATTGATGTAACCGGCACTTCGAAAGGTAAAGGATTCCAAGGCGTTATCAAACGTCACGGACAAAGCCGCGGACCAATGGCTCACGGTTCTCGTTATCACCGTCGTCCTGGATCAATGGGTCCAGTTGCACCTAACCGTGTATTCAAAAACAAACGTCTTGCTGGACGTATGGGCGGTAACCGCATCACGATCCAAAACTTGGAAATCGTGCGCGTAGACGCAGAACGTAACGTTATCTTGATTAAAGGTAATGTACCTGGCGCGAAAAAATCATTGATTACAATCAAATCAGCTGTGAAAGCTAAATAAGTAGATAGGAAGAAAGGAGGAACTAAGGAATGCCGAATGTAGCATTATTCAAACAAGATGGAAGCCAAAATGGCGAAATTACATTGAACGAAGAAATCTTCGGAATCGAACCAAATGAATCAGTTGTCTACGATGCAATCATCATGCAACGTGCTTCATTAAGACAAGGAACACACGCTGTGAAAAACCGCAGTGCTGTTCGTGGCGGTGGCCGTAAACCATGGCGCCAAAAAGGAACAGGTCGTGCTCGTCAAGGTTCAATCCGTTCACCACAATGGCGTGGAGGTGGCGTAGTCTTCGGACCAACACCACGTTCATACAGCTACAAACTTCCTAAAAAAGTTCGTCGCTTAGCAATGAAATCTGTATTGTCAGAAAAAGTTGCTTCAAATAACTTGGTAGCAGTAGAAGGGTTAAACTTTGATGCACCAAAAACAAAAGAATTCAAACAAGTTTTAGCTAACTTGACTATTGACTCAAAAGTATTGGTAGTTTTAGAAACAGAAAACGACTTTGCTGCATTATCTGCACGCAACTTGCCATCTGTTTCAGTAGTAACTGCTGATAACGTGAGCGTATTGGATGTTGTTTCAGCAGATAAAATGTTGGTAACACAAACTGCTCTTACTCAGATCGAGGAGGTGCTTGCATAATGAACTTACTAGACGTCATTAAACGCCCAGTGATCACTGAAAAATCTATGCTTGCCATGGATGACAAGAAATACACTTTCGAAGTGGACACAAAAGCGAACAAAACTTTAGTAAAACAAGCTGTAGAAGCTGCCTTTGACGGCGTGAAAGTGGCTAACGTGAATATCATCAACGTACGCCCTAAATTCAAACGCATGGGTAAATATGCAGGATACACAAAAAAACGTCGCAAAGCTGTTGTGACTTTAACTGAAGATTCAAAAGAAATCCAAATTTTTGACGCTGCTGAATAAGCAGACCATATTTAATTACTAAATGGGAGGGAAAAAGACGTGGCGATTAAAAAGTACAAACCTACCACAAACGGCCGTCGTAATATGACAAGTTCTGATTTCGCTGAAATCACAACT
The DNA here is from genome assembly GCF_022711995.1 of Enterococcus sp. Lineage (GTDB taxonomy): Bacteria > Bacillota > Bacilli > Lactobacillales > Enterococcaceae > Enterococcus_D. Next base: position 24,853 of record NZ_JALAHI010000037.1, on the reverse strand, counting down.
TCAACACCAGAAAAAACATTGTTAGCGCCATTGAAAAACAATGCTGGTCGTAATAACAACGGACGTATCACGGTTCGTCATCAAGGTGGCGGTCACAAACGTCAATACCGTTTGATCGATTTCAAACGTAACAAAGACAATGTCGTTGCTACTGTTAAAACGATTGAATACGATCCAAACCGTTCTGCTAACATTGCGTTAGTTCATTACGAGGATGGAGTAAAAGCATATATCTTAGCACCTAAAGGATTAGAAGTTGGCATGACTGTCGTTTCTGGACCAGATGCAGATATTAAAGTAGGGAATGCATTACCACTAGAAAACATTCCAGTCGGTACTGTGATCCACAACATCGAAATGAAACCAGGAAAAGGCGGACAATTGATCCGTTCAGCTGGTACAAGTGCACAAGTACTTGGTAAAGAAGGTAAATATGTATTGATCCGCTTGAACTCAGGCGAAGTACGTATGATCTTGGCAACATGCCGTGCAACGATTGGTTCTGTTGGTAACGAACAACATGAATTGATCAACATCGGTAAAGCTGGACGTTCTCGTTGGATGCGCAAACGCCCAACTGTACGTGGTAGCGTAATGAACCCTAACGATCACCCACACGGTGGTGGTGAAGGTAAAGCTCCAATCGGACGTAAAGCTCCAGTTTCACCTTGGGGTCAACCAGCACTTGGTTACAAAACACGTAACAAGAAAGCTAAATCAGACAAACTTATCGTTCGTCGTCGTAAGACTAAATAATTTACTTGACCATGTGTCGCACATTTTGAGAGGAGGTACACCATGGGTCGTAGTTTGAAAAAAGGACCTTTTGTCGATGACCATTTGATGAAAAAGGTCGAAGCACAACAAGGCGCTGAAAAGAAAAAAGTGATCAAAACTTGGTCACGTCGTTCCACAATCTTCCCAAGTTTTATCGGATTTACAATTGCTGTGTATGATGGACGGAAACATGTACCAGTTTACATCCAAGAAGACATGGTAGGACACAAACTAGGTGAATTTGCACCAACAAGAACTTATCGCGGACATGCTGCCGACGATAAGAAAACAAGACGCTAATTTTGAGGGGAGGATATCCAAAAATGGCAGAACAAATCACATCAGCGAAAGCAACTGCTAAAACAGTCCGCGTTTCTCCTCGTAAATCACGTCTAGTCATTGATTTGATCAGAGGGAAAAGCGTTGCTGAAGCAATCGCGATCTTGAAGTTCACACCAAATAAAGCAGCTGGAATCATCGAGAAAGTCTTGATGTCAGCTATCGCTAATGCAGAAAACAATTTTGACTTAGATGTTGAAAACTTGATTGTTTCTGAAGCATTCGTCAACGAAGGACCAACAATGAAACGTTTCCGTCCACGTGCGAAAGGTTCAGCTTCTCCAATCAACAAACGTACAAGTCATATTACTGTAGTCGTATCAGAAAAATAAGGAGGGACAATCAGTGGGTCAAAAAGTACATCCAATTGGAATGCGTGTAGGCATCATCCGTGACTGGGATGCAAAATGGTATGCTGAAAAAGAGTATGCTGAATTTCTACATGAAGATTTGAAAATCCGTAAATTTATCGCATCTAAACTTGCTGATGCCGCTGTGTCAACAATTGAAATCGAGCGCGCAGCAAACCGCGTAAATATTTCAATCCACACAGCTAAACCAGGTATGGTTATCGGTAAAGGCGGATCTGAAGTCGAAAACCTAAGAAAAGAATTAAACAAATTAACTGGTAAACGAGTTCACATCAACATCGTTGAAATCAAAAAACCAGATTTAGATGCTAAATTAGTAGGCGAAGGAATCGCACGTCAATTAGAAAACCGTGTTGCTTTCCGTCGTGCGCAAAAACAAGCCATCCAACGCACAATGCGTTCTGGCGCTAAAGGTATCAAAACGCAAGTATCTGGTCGTCTAAACGGAGCAGATATCGCTCGTTCAGAAGGCTACTCAGAAGGAACAGTTCCACTTCATACATTGCGTGCAGATATTGATTACGCATGGGAAGAAGCAGATACAACATACGGAAAACTAGGAGTTAAAGTGTGGATTTATCGTGGAGAAATTCTTCCAACTAAAAAGAACACTGAGAAAGGAGGGAAATAAACATGTTAGTACCTAAACGTGTAAAACACCGTCGTGAATTCCGCGGGAAAATGCGCGGTGAAGCGAAAGGCGGAAAAGAAGTAGTTTTCGGTGAATACGGCTTACAAGCTGTTGAATCACACTGGATCACAAACCGCCAAATCGAAGCTGCCCGTATTGCAATGACTCGTTATATGAAACGTGGCGGGAAAGTATGGATCAAAATTTTCCCTCACAAATCTTATACTGCCAAAGCAATTGGGGTACGTATGGGTTCTGGTAAAGGGGCTCCTGAAGGATGGGTATCACCAGTAAAACGTGGAAAAATCATGTTTGAAATTGCCGGCGTTCCCGAAGAAGTTGCGCGCGAAGCGTTACGTCTTGCTTCTCACAAATTGCCAGTGAAAACAAAGATCGTAAAACGTGAGGAAATGGGTGGTGAATCGAATGAAGGTTAAAGAAATCAGAGAATTAACCACTGCCGAAATGCTAGATCAAGAAAAACAATTGAAAGAAGAATTGTTTAATCTTAGATTCCAATTAGCTACAGGTCAATTAGAAAACACTGCACGTATCAAAGAAGTACGTAAATCGATTGCACGCATCAAAACAGTATTGCGTGAACAAGCAAAGTAATAGTGGAAGGAGGCCATTTAGCGTATGACTGAAGAAAGAAATCAACGTAAAGTTTACCAAGGTCGCGTGGTATCCGATAAAATGGATAAAACAATTTCTGTTGTCGTTGAAACAAAGAAAAACCACCCTATCTACGGCAAACGTCTGAACTATTCTAAGAAATACAAAGCACACGATGAAAACAACGAAGCAAAAGTTGGCGATATCGTGAAAATTATGGAAACTCGTCCATTATCAGCTACGAAACGTTTCCGTCTAGTAGAGATTGTTGAAAAGGCAGTGATTATCTAATCACACGAGATTTTCCTATGTAGATTGTGAATTGCAAAATCTGAAAGGAGGATACACATCGTGATCCAAGCAGAAAGCCGATTAAGAGTGGCGGACAACTCAGGTGCCCGTGAAATTCTAACGATCAAAGTCCTTGGCGGATCTGGTCGTAAAACTGCGAATATTGGTGACGTAATCGTTGCTACGGTCAAACAAGCAACGCCAGGTGGGGTTGTCAAAAAAGGTGACGTCGTTAAAGCCGTTATCGTTCGTACAAAATCAGGAGCACGTCGTACTGACGGTTCTTACATTAAATTTGATGAAAATGCTGCGGTTATTATCCGTGACGATAAGAGCCCACGTGGAACTCGTATCTTTGGACCAGTTGCTCGCGAATTGCGTGAAGGCAACTTTATGAAGATCGTTTCCCTAGCACCAGAAGTATTGTAATAGTGATTCTTATCTAAAGGAGGTGCGAAACAAACATGTTTGTTAAAAAAGGCGATAAAGTTAAAGTTATCACTGGTAAAGACAAAAACAAAGAAGGCGTTGTACTAGCAGCGTTTCCTAAGAAAGACAAAGTCGTTGTTGAAGGTGTGAACATCGTTAAAAAACACCAAAAACCTTCTCAAACAGCTCCTCAAGGCGGAATCGTCGAGATGGAAGCACCAATTCATGTTTCTAACGTGATGGTGGTTGATCCTTCGAACGGTGAAGCAACTCGTGTAGGCTATAAAGAAGTTGACGGCAAAAAAGTCCGCGTTTCTAAAAAAACCGGAGAAGTTCTTGATAAATAATCAAATAAAGGAAGGAGGGGCTAACAGATGAACCGCCTTAAAGAAAAATATTCAAAAGAAGTTGTCCCATCATTAATGGACAAATTTAACTACAGCTCAGTTATGCAAGCGCCGAAAGTTGATAAAATCGTTATCAACATGGGTGTTGGTGATGCTGTATCGAATGCAAAAAACTTAGATAAAGCTGTTGAAGAATTACAATTGATCTCAGGTCAAAAACCATTGATCACTAAAGCGAAAAAATCTATTGCTGGATTCCGTTTACGTGAAGGAATGCCAATCGGAGCAAAAGTTACTCTACGCGGCGAAAGAATGTATGAATTCTTAGACAAGTTAGTAACAGTTTCATTGCCACGTGTCCGTGACTTCCACGGTGTCAGCAAAAAAGCGTTCGACGGACGCGGAAACTACACATTAGGAATCAAAGAACAATTGATCTTCCCTGAAGTAGATTATGATTTGATCGATAAAGTACGTGGTATGGATATCGTTATTGTAACAACAGCCAACACAGATGAAGAATCTCGTGAATTGTTGTCACAATTAGGCATGCCATTCCAAAAATAAAAAAAGGAGGCGAACTACGTGGCTAAAAAATCAATGATTGCTAAAAACAAACGCCCTGCTAAATTCTCAACTCAAGAGTATACTCGTTGCGAACGTTGCGGACGTCCACATTCAGTTTATCGTAAATTTCATCTTTGCCGTATTTGCTTCCGCGAACTTGCCTATAAAGGACAAATTCCCGGCGTGAAGAAAGCTAGCTGGTAAACTATACTCGCATAAAGGAGGTAAATTATCCCATGGTCATGACAGATCCAATCGCAGATTTTCTAACGCGTGTACGTAATGCCAATATGGTAAAACACGAAAGCTTAGAAGTACCTGCTTCAAAAATCAAACGTGATATCGCTGAAATCTTGAAACGTGAAGGTTTCGTCCGCGATGTTGAATATATCGAAGATGACAAACAAGGCGTGATCCGCGTATTCTTGAAATACGGTAAAAACGGTGAACGTGTTATCACAAACTTGAAACGTATCTCTAAACCAGGATTGCGTGCTTATGTCAAAGCTGACGAAGTACCTAAAGTATTGAACGGTTTAGGAATTGCGATCATCTCAACTTCTGAAGGTGTTATCACTGACAAAGAAGCAAGAGCAAAAAATGTTGGCGGCGAAGTAGTCGCTTATGTATGGTAATTTAAAATAATCCACAAGGAGGTGCCTCTAAGTGAGTCGTATCGGTAATAAGATCGTCGTTCTTCCTGCAGGTGTTGAAATCAAACAAGATGGAAACGACATTACAGTTAAAGGACCTAAAGGTGAATTGACACGTACTTTTTCTTCTGATATCAAAATGAATATCGAAGGAAACGAAGTAACATTCACTCGTCCAAACGATAGTAAAGAAATGAAAACTATCCACGGAACTACCCGTGCAAACTTCAACAACATGGTTGTTGGTGTTTCTGAAGGTTTCCAAAAAGCGTTAGAATTGATCGGGGTTGGGTACCGTGCTCAATTACAAGGTAAAAAACTTGTATTGAACGTTGGTTACTCTCATCCAGTTGAAATCGAAGCGCCAGCTGGAATCGAAATCGAAGTTCCTTCAAACACTTCTGTGATCATCAAAGGATCAAATAAAGAAGTTGTTGGCGAATTAGCTGCCAATATTCGTGGCGTTCGTCCTCCAGAACCTTACAAAGGCAAAGGAATTCGTTATGTTGGCGAATTTGTACGCCGTAAAGAAGGTAAAACTGGTAAATAATCGTAAATATTTACGATTCGCAGCTTAGGCTAGCAAATAAAAAGAGGTGACAATTGTGATTACAAAACCAGATAAAAATAAAACACGTCAGAAAAGACATCGTCGTGTACGTAACAAAATCTCTGGTACTGCTGAGTGCCCACGCTTAAACGTGTTCCGTTCGAACAAAAACATCTACGCGCAAATTATTGATGACGTAGCGGGTGTGACGCTAGCAAGTGCCTCTGCCTTAGATAAAGAAGTTTCAGGTGAGAACAAAACTGAACAAGCACAAGCTGTCGGTAAATTAGTGGCAGAACGTGCAGCAGCAAAAGGTATTAAAGAAGTAGTCTTTGACCGTGGTGGATACCTTTACCATGGCCGTGTAGCAGCTTTAGCTGAAGCAGCTCGCGAAAATGGACTGGAATTTTAAGAGAAGGAGGAACACCATTCATGGTTTATATTGATCCAAAACATTTGGAATTAGAAGACCGCGTTGTTGCGATCAACCGTGTAACTAAAGTTGTTAAAGGTGGACGTCGTCTACGTTTTGCTGCATTAGTTGTTGTCGGTGATAAAAACGGACACGTAGGTTTTGGTACTGGTAAAGCACAAGAAGTACCAGAAGCAATCCGTAAAGCAATCGAAGACGCGAAGAAAAACTTGGTAGAAGTACCAATGGTTGGTTCTACGATCCCTCACGAAGTTATCGGTGTATTCGGCGGCGGACGCATCCTTATGAAACCTGCTGTAGAAGGTTCTGGGGTAGCTGCTGGTGGACCCGTTCGTGCCGTATTGGAATTAGCTGGGGTAGCGGATATCACATCTAAATCTTTAGGTTCTAACACACCAATCAACGTTGTTCGCGCAACAGTTGAAGGGTTGAAACAATTGAAACGCGCTGAAGAAGTGGCAGCACTTCGCGGCAAATCAGTAGAAGAATTAATCGGTTAAGGAGGACACTATAATGGCTGAATTGAAAATCACTTTAAAACGCAGTATTATTGGACGTCCCCAAAACCAACGCGATACTGTAAAAGCGTTAGGTCTTACAAAGTTGAACTCAACAGTAGTAAAACCTGCCAATGATGCAATCAAAGGCATGGTCAACACTGTTTCTCACTTAGTGGACGTTGAAGAAGTCTAAGGATCAGCAGATCTAGTTTGATAAGGAGGTGCCAAACCTATGAAACTTCATGAATTAAAACCATCAGAAGGATCACGCCAAGTACGTAATCGTGTTGGTCGCGGAACTTCATCTGGTAACGGTAAAACAGCTGGACGCGGACAAAAAGGTCAAAAAGCTCGTTCAGGTGGCGGAGTACGTTTAGGCTTTGAAGGGGGACAAACACCATTGTTCCGTCGTTTGCCAAAACGCGGCTTTACAAATGTCAACCGCAAAGAATACGCAGTTATCAACCTTGATGTCTTAAACCGCTTCGAAGACGGTGCAGAAGTAACACCTGTTGCTTTGCATGAAGCTGGAATCGTCAAAGATGAAAAAGCTGGAATCAAAGTATTAGCAAATGGAGAACTAACGAAGAAATTGACTGTGAAAGCAGCAAAATTCTCAAAAGCAGCTGAAGAAGCAATCGTTGCTGCTGGTGGATCAATCGAGGTGATCTAATGTTCAAACTACTAAAGGATGCCTTTAAAGTAAAAGATATTAGATCCAGGATTTTCTTCACCGTACTTATCTTGTTTGTCTTTCGTCTGGGTACACATATTACTGTGCCAGGCGTAGACGCAAGCCGTTTGTTGGAAATTGCTGATTTACCGTTTCTGAACATGTTAAACTTGGTCAGCGGTGGTGCAATGCAGCAATTCTCGATCTTCTCAATGGGTGTGTCACCATATATCACTGCTTCGATTGTTATCCAATTGTTGCAAATGGATATTGTGCCTAGATTTGTTGAGTGGTCAAAACAAGGTGAAGTTGGTCGTAAGAAATTGAATCAGGCAACCCGTTATCTGACATTGGTACTGGCTTTCGTTCAGTCAATGACATTAACAGCCGGATTCAACTATTACACACAGCTTGGCTTTGTCAATAATCCAAATGTCTCTACCTTTATCGTGATTGGCTTGATTCTAACCGCAGGTACGATGTTCGTTACTTGGTTAGGAGAACAAATCACTGAACGAGGTATTGGGAATGGTGTGTCAATGATCATCTTTGCAGGGATCATTTCACGCTTGCCTGCTAGTATCAAAGAATTGGTAGAGGATTATTTCATCAATGTTGATCCATCTGATATTTGGATGAACGCATTGTTTATGGTCTTGCTTGTGGTAGCTGTTTTGGTCATCATCACATTTGTGACATATGTCCAACAAGCAGAACGCAAGATTCCAATTCAATATACTAAGCGAGTAGCTGGTGCACCTACAAGCAGTTACCTTCCATTGAAGGTCAACGCTGCTGGGGTTATTCCAGTAATCTTTGCAAGTTCGTTTATTACTACGCCAAATGCGATTATTCAAGCATTAGGCAGCTCATATAAAGGTGAAACTTGGTATGAAGTAGTACAAACGATTTTTAGTTATAACACCGTACCTGGTGCGATCATCTATACTGTTTTGATCGTGGCGTTTACGTTCTTCTATGCATTTGTACAAGTGAACCCTGAGAAATTAGCGGAAAACTTACAAAAACAAGGAAGTTATATTCCAAGTGTGCGCCCTGGTAAAGGAACAGAAGAATACGTTTCACGTCTGCTTATGCGATTAAGTACAGTTGGATCGGTCTTCTTGGGACTGGTTGCCTTGTTGCCAATCATCGCTCAGATGGTATGGAACTTGCCGCAATCAATCGGTTTAGGTGGAACAAGTTTATTGATCGTTATCGGGGTAGCTCTGGATACTGCCAAGCAGTTAGAAGGACTTATGCTGAAACGGAAATACACTGGTTTTATCAATTAAAGTTATTGAGGTGTTGAGGGCTTCCTCAACACTATTCAAAAACTTACAGGAGGAATTAGAATGAACCTCATTTTAATGGGACTACCTGGTGCCGGTAAAGGTACTCAGGCAGAACGTATCGTTGCTGAATACGGTCTTCCTCATATTTCTACAGGTGATATGTTTCGGGCTGCAATGGCCAACGAAACAGAATTAGGCCTGAAAGCAAAATCTTACATGGATCAAGGCGCTTTGGTTCCAGATGAGGTCACTAACGGTATCGTCAAAGAGCGTTTAGCTGAACCAGACACGGAGAAAGGCTTCTTATTAGATGGCTTCCCTCGTACGTTGGAACAAGCTGAAGCATTAGACGAAATGTTGAAAGACCTAAACAAAAAACTAGACGCTGTCATTGATATTCATGTTCCTGAAGAAGTTCTCGTAGAACGTTTAGCCGGCCGCTTCATGTGCCGCAATTGTGGGGCAACTTATCATAAATTGTTCAATCCGCCAAAAGTGGAAGGAACATGTGATCGTTGTGGAAGTCACGACTTCTACCAACGTGAAGATGATAAGCCTGAGACGGTCAAAAATCGTCTAGCTGTCAATATCAAAAGCAGTGAACCAATTCTAGCTTATTATAAAGAAAAAGGTTTATTGCAGTCGATTGATGGTGATCGCGACATCGATGCTGTATTTAAAGATGTTACAAACATCATTGACTAATCATAGATTGCCCGTCACCGACTTGCAGCTATAAAACTTTCTCTTGAAACCTTTGACAGAGTATGATAAAATATGTCAGTCCGACTTCTACTGTTATCAAGTAGAAGCATAGTTTGAGAATATCAGGTGGGAACCCCGTTTCCGCCATTTTATCGTGTGAAAATCACAAGTACAAGGAGGTACTGTGCGTGGCAAAAGAAGATATGATTGAAGTCGAAGGTACAGTCGTCGAAACTTTGCCGAATGCAATGTTTAAAGTCGAATTGGAAAACGGACACCAAGTTCTAGCGACCGTTTCTGGTAAGATCCGGATGCACTACATTCGTATATTACCTGGAGACAAAGTGACGGTTGAATTATCACCGTATGACCTGAACCGTGGCCGCATTACTTATCGCTTTAAATAATTGTACTCCGTAAAACCACAGGAGGTATTATCATGAAAGTAAGACCATCAGTAAAACCAATGTGCGAACATTGTAAAGTAATTCGTCGTAAAGGACGCGTTATGGTGATTTGCCCAGCAAATCCAAAACATAAACAACGTCAAGGATAATCGGAGGTGTAACAAATATGGCTCGTATTGCAGGAGTAGATATTCCTCGTGATAAACGTGTGGTCGTTTCACTTACTTATATCTATGGTATTGGTAACACGACTGCAAAACAAATTTTAGCAAACGCTGGCGTTTCTGAAGAAGTTCGTGTTCGTGATCTAACGAATGAACAAACAGATGCTATCCGTGCTGAAGTTGATAAATTAAAAGTTGAAGGTGACCTTCGTCGTGAAGTGAACTTAAACATCAAACGTTTGATGGAAATCGGTTCATACCGTGGTATCCGTCATCGCCGTGGATTGCCAGTTCGTGGACAAAACACGAAAAACAATGCACGTACTCGTAAAGGCCCGTCTAAAACAGTCGCAGGCAAGAAAAAATAATTCCTAAGTGAAGGAGGTTAAAACTTCATGGCAGCAAAAAAAGTGAGTCGCAAACGCCGTGTGAAAAAGAATATTGAAGCGGGTATTGCACATATTCACTCAACATTCAATAATACAATCATTATGATCACTGATACTCATGGGAATGCATTAGCATGGTCATCAGCTGGTTCATTAGGTTTCAAAGGAAGCAAAAAATCTACTCCTTTTGCCGCTCAAATGGCAGCAGAAACAGCTACCAAAGCAGCAATGGAACACGGATTAAGAACTGTAGAAGTAACAGTTAAAGGACCTGGTTCTGGACGTGAAGCAGCAATTCGTTCATTACAAGCAGCAGGTTTGGAAGTGACTGCAATCCGTGACGTGACTCCAGTCCCTCATAATGGATGCCGCCCTCCAAAACGCCGTCGTGTTTAATGAGTGCTGCTCATTTTGAGTGTAACAATTACGTCATTGAACAAGACACTTTTCGTTTTGAAAGGGGTAAAAGATAAGAATGATTGAATTCGAAAAACCAAGAATCGCAAAAATTGATGAAGAAAAAGATTATGGCAAGTTCATCGTTGAGCCTCTTGAAAGAGGATACGGAACTACTTTAGGAAATTCCTTACGTCGTATTTTATTATCTTCTTTACCTGGTGCAGCAATCACCAATATTCAAATCGATGGAGTTTTACACGAATTCTCAACTGTTAAGGGCGTACGGGAAGACGTTGCTCAAATCATCTTGAATATCAAAGGTCTTGCGTTAAAAATGTACGGGGATGAAGAAAAAACCCTGGAAATCGATATTACAGGACCTGCTACAGTAACTGCCGGCGATATCATCGTAGACAGTGATGTAGAAATCCTTAACAAAGATATGTATATCTGCAACGTTTCTGAAGGAGCTTCATTCCATGCTCGCTTAACTGTGAAACCTGGACGCGGCTACGTTCAAGCAGATGAAAATAAAAAAGAAGATATGCCAATCGGTGTTCTTCCAGTCGATTCAATCTATACACCAGTACGTCGTGTGAACTACCAAGTAGAAAACACTCGTGTTGGTCGTCGGGATGATTTTGACAAATTAACGATGGAAATATGGACTGATGGCTCAATTGAACCATTGGAAGCAATGAGTTTAGCTGCAAAAATCATGACTGAACATTTAGACATCTTTGTAAACCTAACGGACGAAGCGAAAAACGCGGAGATCATGGTGGAAAAAGAAGAAACACAAAAAGAAAAAATGTTGGAAATGACGATTGAAGAATTAGACTTATCTGTTCGTTCATACAACTGTCTAAAACGTGCAGGAATCAATACTGTACAAGAATTGACTAATAAATCTGAACCAGAAATGATCAAAGTACGGAACTTAGGCCGTAAATCTCTTGAAGAGGTCAAAGTGAAATTACACGATCTTGGTTTAGGACTACGTAAAGACGATTAAAAAGTCTTCGATTACGTTAGTTTCGGCTCGTCTGATCGAGACGACATACGAAAGTGAAGGAGGGAAACCACGTGAGTTATCGTAAACTAGGACGCACATCTAGCCAACGTAAAGCGATGTTGCGTGATTTAACAACTGATTTATTGATTAACGAACGCATCGTAACGACTGAAGCTCGTGCGAAAGAAGTTCGTTCAACTGCAGAAAAAATGATCACTTTAGGTAAACGTGGTGATTTGCATGCACGTCGCCAAGCAGCCGCATTTGTTCGTAATGAAGTTGCCAGCGTACGTGAAGAAAACGAAGAAGTAGTTATTGAATCAGCTTTGCAAAAACTATTCAATGATATCGCTCCTCGTTATACAGATCGCCAAGGTGGCTACACTCGCATCTTGAAAACAGAACCAAGACGCGGAGATGGTGCACCAATGGTTATCCTAGAACTTGTTTAAAATCACACTTATCATCACTTTATAGATGTTTATTAAGAGTGTTATGATGTTGGAAGAACCTTTCCGAGTCTAGCTCAGCGCCTACACCTCGATGTATTTCGAGGTGTACGCACTCATCATAAAGTGCTTTTTTTTTACTTTCGATGATCTGTCTTGACAGGTTATGGCAAGTGAAAACAAAGTTCTGTTTGAAAATCTCATCGGAATGATTGAAAATAGTTTGCTTTTTTGGTAGTGTAAGAAAGAATTAACTGGAATGAAGGAGTATATCATGAAGCCCATCATTGAATTGAATGCTATCACTGTTCGTTATACCGAAGAAGACCGCCCGGCACTAAACAATGTTTCTTTATCCATTGAACAAGGGGAATGGGTCGCACTTATCGGTCATAACGGTTCAGGAAAATCAACCTTGGCAAAAACCATCAACGGGTTGATTTTACCGCAAGAAGGAAGCGTTACAGTAGGAGACATGCTACTTAATGAAGAAAATATTTGGAATATCCGTAAAATGGTTGGAATGGTTTTTCAAAATCCTGACAATCAATTTGTCGGTTCTACTGTTGAAGATGATGTGGCATTTGGTCTGGAGAATCAAGGGATCCCTCGGGATGAGATGGTCACTCGAGTCAAAGATGCCTTAGAGCAAGTTCGGATGAGCGAGTTTGTGACTCGAGAGCCTGCTAGACTTTCTGGTGGACAAAAACAACGGGTGGCGATTGCCGGCGTTGTGGCGTTGCGTCCAAATATCATCATCTTAGATGAAGCAACAAGTATGCTGGATCCTGAAGGAAGAGCAGAAGTTATTTCTACGATCAAAAAAATCAAAGAAGAAAATAATTTGACCGTTCTATCAATTACCCATGATATCGATGAGGCAGCCAATGCCAACCGAGTGATGGTGATGCGTCAAGGGGAACTTGTCCGGGAAGGTACACCGGCAGAAATCTTTTCCGCAGGCCCGGAATTGATTGAACTAGGTCTAGACTTGCCTTTTCCAGAAAAATTAAAGGCGTCGTTGAAGCAACGAGGCATCTCTGTGCCGACAACATATTTGACAGAGGAAGGAATGGTGGATTGGTTATGGACATCCGTTTTGAAAAAGTAGCATTTACCTATCAACCGCATTCCCCATTTGAACAACGAGTGCTATTCGATATTGACCTCGATATTAAAGAAGGCTCATATACCGCATTAGTTGGGCACACAGGAAGCGGGAAATCCACCTTGCTTCAGCATCTAAATGCGTTATTAAAACCCACTGCTGGGAAAGTGACGATTGGTGATCGTGTGATCACTCCTGAAACGGACAATAAAAATTTGAAACCATTGCGTAAAAAAGTAGGCATTGTGTTTCAATTTCCTGAATCTCAGTTGTTTGAAGAAACCGTGGCTCGCGATATTGCTTTTGGTCCCAAAAACTTTGGTGTCAGTGAAGAAGCAGCGGCAGAACTAGCAAAAGAATACATCAAACTGGTCGGATTAGATGAGAGCTTTCTTGAACGCTCGCCATTTGATCTCTCAGGGGGGCAGATGCGCCGAGTAGCCATCGCTGGGGTCTTAGCAATGGAACCAGAAGTATTGGTGTTAGATGAGCCGACAGCAGGTTTAGATCCACAAGGGCGCAAAGAAATGATGGAGATGTTTCAGCGTCTGCACCAAGAAAAAAATATGACCATTGTCTTAGTCACTCACTTGATGGATGATGTCGCCAATTTTGCTGATTATGTCTATGTATTGGAAAAAGGACGTATCGTGAAGCAAGGTGCGCCAAAGACGGTATTTCAAGATACAGCGTGGTTGCAAGAAAAGCAACTAGGTGTGCCGACAGCCACTGCTTTTGCCGCATTATTACAGGAAAAAGGTGTGGCATTTGACTACCTGCCTTTGACAGCAGAAGAACTTGCGGATCAGCTTGTAGCAAAGGAGGCGACCGCAAATGATGAATAAACTGATTTTGGGACGCTTTATTCCCGGTGATTCGTTTATCCATAAACTGGATCCTCGGGTGAAATTACTTGCCAGTTTCTATTTTATCGGAATCATTTTTTTGGCAAACAATTGGCAGAGCTATCTTTTGGCGGCTGTCTTTACGTTAATTAGTATTTTTCTTTCAAAAATCGATTTTGGCTTTTTCGCTCGCGGCGTTCGCCCGCTGATCTGGCTGATTTTGTTTACGGTCGCATTGCAGGTTCTTTTCACGACTGGTGGAGAAGTCTATTGGTCTTGGTGGATCTTCAATATCACGGAATTTGGTTTACAAAACGGCGCCTTTATCTTTTGCCGCTTTGTGCTGATTATTTTTATGTCGACATTACTGACATTGACGACACCACCGTTGGAATTATCCGATGCCATCGAATATATATTACGCCCTTTAAAAGCCGTCCGATTCCCTGTCCATGAAATTTCTCTCATGCTGTCCATCGCGTTGCGCTTTGTGCCGACATTGATGGATGAAACAGAGAAAATCATGAATGCACAGCGGGCTCGTGGTGTTGATTTTGGTGCAGGTGGGTTGTTACAAAAGATGAAGGCGATCGTTCCATTGCTGATCCCTTTGTTTGTCAGCAGCTTTAACCGAGCGGAGGAACTAGCAACAGCCATGGAGGCTAGAGGCTATCAAGGCGGTGAAGGACGGACAAAATACCGAATCCTTCATTGGCACAACCGTGATACCCTCGTCGTGCTGGTCTTTGCGCTCTTTACAGTAGGGTTAGTCTTATTAAGAGGATAGAATGAGGATCTGGGGAGTGTGCAATCGACTCCTCAGATTTTTTTGAGAAAATGAAAGCAGGTGAAAAGATGGTACGTTACAAAGCGACCATTGCCTATGACGGCACCAATTTCCAAGGGTTTCAGCGACAACCCAATGGACGCACAGTACAAGAAGAAATTGAAAAAACATTGACGCGGATGAACAACGGTCAGGCAATCCAAATTCACGGTTCCGGACGGACCGATGCCGGCGTTCATGCTTTAGGACAAGTGATCCATTTTGATTTTGACGAACGTCCACTGGAAAAAATGCGTTTTGGGCTTGATACACAAACGCCGGAAGATATTGCTGTGAAACAGGTAGAGATCGTGGATGCAAACTTTCATGCCCGCTATCTTGTGCGGGAGAAGACCTACCAATTTCGTGTCGATATCGGCAAACCCCGTAGTCCTTTTCGCAGATACTATGCCAGCTATTATCCGTATCCGTTGGATCTTGCAAAGATTCAACAGGCACTGCCGGATTTATTAGGCACCCATGATTTTACCAGTTTTTGTGCCACTGGCAGTTCTGTGGAAGACAAAGTCCGGACGATTCATCAAGCCACTATGGAAGTCAACGAGGCTGGCGATGAGCTGCTTTTTACTTTTCGCGGCGATGGCTTCTTGTACAAGATGATTCGCATTATCGTAGGGACCTTGTTAAAGATTGGTAATGGACGAATGCCTGCCGACTGTATCCCTGCCATTATCGCGCAAAAAGACCGCAATGCGGCTGGACCGACGGCTCATCCAGAAGGACTGTATCTAGTTCAAGTCAATTATGAATAAGCAACAAAGAAGCGCCCCCCAGTCCTTGATTCAAATCGAGGTCTGGGAGGCGCTTCTTTTACTAGTTGTTTCCTTTTACTACTTACTCATTTTGTGAGGGCAATAAGTGGTTCAACGGTTTGTCTTGTCTTGGTATCGGTCCGCTGCGCCAGTCGCCGTTTTTCTTTGATAGAAATAACGGAACAAGATAAAGAGGAGCAGACAGGTGAAGAACAAGATGACACCGATCATAAAGCCTTGGGGTAAATAAGTCAATTCCAGATGGTGGGTGCCACTTGGAATCGTCACACTGATAAAGGCATCCTGAAAGGCATCGATAGCAATAGGCTTGCCATCCAATTTGGCCGACCAGCCTTTATCATAAGGAATCGTCGTAATAAGCTGCTGTTCTTTCTCCGTCGTGATATCCGCTTGGGCATTTCGTTTGCCGACAGTCATAGCAACGTCTTTCTTTTGGATCGCATCAATCGCTCGTTGAAAGGCGTTGGTATCTAATGTGACCACTTGTGGATTTTGGAAAGAAATCGACTGAGTCCCATAGAAACTGGCGGTAAATTGAACCGTCGTCTCTGTATCGTAGTAGCCTAAATCATAATACTGACCATTGATTCCGATTTGACTTTCGCGTTGTTCACCGTTGACAGTAATCGTTGCGGTCGAGCTCTCTAATTCGCCAAAGTTTGCCGGATACAGACTCAGATAGGCTTGGGAATGCGCCGGTACGGTTACTTGCCAAGTGATTTCTTTGGCAATATTGCCTTCTTGTTCTTTGAAAGTTGTGTACATGCCATTTTCTGTGATCTCTGTATTATTGCTGCTAATGACAGTGATAGGGTGGAAACTAAAATAATTTTGTTCAATATTTGCCAATCCATTGATCAGATTCTTTTGGCTTGTTAGATTGTCGTTGGCTGGCTGCTGGATCTCGTTGATAGAGGGATCTGCTAAAAAGCCTAGTGGCAGCGCATTTTTATTTTGATACAGTTTATAGTCGCCAGCCTCACCTACACGGTCAAAGCCATATTTCGATAAATTCTGTTTGCTGATGTTGTATTTGATCCCAGTAAAAGCATCCATCAATAGGGTGTTATTCGGGTAGCGAATATTCAGATTGGTTCCTCTTGAACGGAAGCCTAGTTTGTCTAGGTAGCTGGAAGAGTTGCGGTTACGGATCGAAGAAAACATACTTACACCGCTGTAACCGTAATTGATACTATCGTTAGACGATACAGGATCCAAATTTTCTAAGCGGAAAAAGGTCTCATTTTCTTTATCGGCTTGATCCACTAACTGCTTGATCGCCGGGTAAGGATTCGTGAATAAACTTCGAGAAGCGTAATTCCAATCATTTAAGATTCCCCGAACCATCCCACTGGTATTGATCGCCATCTCACCGCAAACGAAAACCAATAAAAGGAGTGCGACTTTCTTTTTGCTCAACATTCCAAGCTGACCAAAACCAATAGATAGCAAGTAAAGAACGAGGAAGACGACCGTCAATGCGAAAGAAGCAGTTGAGACGTATTCATAAGAGCTTCCGCCTAAAGCAAAGGAAAGGGCAAAGAGCGCGATCGTAGAGAGTCCTACGATCACAAAAAGCCCACGGTCTTTTTGCTGCAATTGTTCCCAACCGTATCCAGCTAACAGGATAACTAAAAAGGAGAACAAATAGGCATAGCGGAACAAAAACATATTGGGTGCGTGCATTCCGTGCCAGAATAGATTCAATGGAACAATATAGAAGCTGGCGATCAAAACACCAAAAAGTCCAGCATACAATAGTTTATCTTTTAAAGGAATCTTCTTGGAAACAAAATATATAATACAAAATAGGACGGGCAAGAGGCCGATATAAATAAAAGGGATCGAGCCGTATTTGGTCGTATCATATACGCCAATCATATTTTTCATTACGATATCAAAGACACCAGTGGCTTCGGTTTTGAACTTCGTAATGGTCGAGAGTTCTTCTCCGTTTGAGCGCAAATCAAGTACCGCTGGCAAAATGATGATCATGGAAGCTCCACCAGCTAATAAGGAAGTAATCCCATAAGGTATGATCGCTTTCTTGTTTTGCTTCCAATTGCGGCCTAACTGTACCAGCAAATACAAGACAGAGAACACACCGATCATGAATCCCATATAAAAACTCGAGATGAATAGCAGCAAGTAGCTGACAAATAAAAGAGTCGGCTTTCTTTTCTGCAAGATACGGTCAATCCCTAAAATCACTAATGGCAAATAGATCAGGGCATCTAGCCACATGATCAATTCAGAATGAGCCGTGATAAAAGACATCAAGGCATAGCAGACAGCTAATGTCACATGGTGCCAGCGCTGAAGCTTGAATGTTTGACTTGCATAAAACCAAAATGCCAAACCAGCACTGCCGATTTTCAAAAGGGTCAGTACATAGAGGGCATCGGGCATCAATTGATTTGGAAAGAATAAAACCAGTGGTGTAAACAGTCCCCCTAAATAGTAAGAAACCAATGCCAGATAGTTCAGCCCCAAGGAGGCGTTCCACGTGTAAAAAATGCTTTGTTTTCCTAATAAGACATTCCGAAAACTAGCATGAAAATTTGAAAATTGCGAAAAAGCATCGCTCGCTAACACACTGCGGCTGCTGCCGGGATAAATCCCAATCGTTAAATAAATGACTGCCATAATAAGCAGCGGTAGTAAAAAACTGGCGGTCATATAAGGCCAATGTTGTTTGACGAATGATTTGATAGTAGCCAAGAATAGTCACCTAATCCCTATGAATTTTTTATTAGTGTACCATAATTCAAAGAATTAAAAAAACAATCTCACTAGCTGTTTAAAGAAAAAATAAAGGAGGTGGGAGAAGGAAAGATGGAAAAAAGACAACAAAAAAGACCGCTCATAAGAACGGCCGAAAATGTGTGGTTAAGATTATACGCGCTCAACTTTTCCAGATTTCAAAGCACGAGTTGACACCCAAACTTTTTTAGGTTTTCCGTCAATCATAACGCGAACTTTTTGCAAGTTAGGTTTCACAGTACGTTTCGTCGCATTCATTGCGTGTGAACGGTTGTTTCCACTTGTAGTTTTACGTCCAGTAAAGTAACAAACTTTAGCCATGTGGTTATTTCCTCCTTTGCCTTGATGTTGGAGCGCTATTTCAGCTCATACCATCTGAATTTATCATAGAAAGTTAGAAAATGCAAGGGTAATTTTCAAGAAAGATTGACTTTTGACAGCAAACATTGTAAATTAAACAAGGTCAGAATACAAGAATATCTGATGCTAAGCCCCTTTTCATAAGTCACATCCTTTTATTTGACTAGCAGCTATGATAAAATATGAAAGAAGAAAGATGGGAATATCCCGTTTAAGGAGGCTATATTATGGCTGTAAAAATTAAAACCTCATCAGGTATTATTGAAATTAGTAACGAGGTCATCGCCACGGTTGTCGGCGGCGCAGCAACAGATGTGTTTGGCATTGTAGGCATGGCCAGCAAGAAACAAATCAAAGACAACATCAATGAAATTTTACGCAAAGAAAATTATTCTCGCGGTGTCGTTGTTCGTCAAGAAGAAAACGGTATTGCAGTGGATGTCTACACGATCGTTAGCTATGGCACAAAAATTTCTGAAGTTTCACGCAATGTGCAAGAAAAAGTGAAATACAATCTTGAAACAATGTTAGGCGTTTCAGCAAATTCAGTAAATGTTTTTGTCCAAGGTGTACGTGTACTGCCAGATTAGGCAAGAGATCCGTTTGTGGCGGATGATTTTAAGGAGGATTATCAGTGAAGGTAACGAATATCAGCGCAGGTCAGTTTCAAGAGATGGTACAGGCAGGCGCGGCTCGTCTACAAGTAAATGCAGAGTTTGTCAATTCATTGAATGTATTTCCAGTCCCTGACGGAGATACAGGAACGAATATGAATTTATCAATGACAAGCGGTGCAAAAGCAGTAGCAGATGCCACTTCAGAAAAAGTGGGCGATCTTGCCACAACTCTTTCAAAAGGACTATTAATGGGCGCACGAGGAAACTCAGGCGTCATTTTGTCTCAATTGTTCCGTGGGTTTGCCAAAGCGATCCCAATGGTGGAAACATTAACCGCGCCAGAATTGGCAGAAGCCTTTACACATGGGGTCGAAACCGCCTATAAAGCTGTTATGAAGCCTGTTGAAGGAACGATTCTGACAGTAGCACGTATCGCGGCAGAATATGGCGAGAAAAAAGCGCAAACCAGCGATGACTGTGTAGAAGTGATGAAAGCAGTCGTTCATGGGGCAAAACGTTCATTAGCCAAAACCCCTGATTTATTGCCAGTCTTAAAGGAAGTTGGCGTAGTCGATAGTGGCGGACAAGGATTATTATTCATTTATGAAGGTTTCTTGAACGCATTGACTGGAGAATACCAAGCCAATGATGTCTATGAGCCAACACCAGCAGCCATGGATGAAATGGTCAATGCTGAACATCATCGCAGTGTGCAAGGACAAATGGCTACTGAAGATATCAAATTCGGTTATTGTACAGAGATCATGGTTAAAATCGGTGAAGGTCCAACGGTGGACAGCACCTTTGATTATGAAACATTCCGAAATTATTTAAATGAACTAGGGGATTCTTTGCTAGTCGTCAACGATGATGAAATCATCAAAGTTCACGTCCACACGGAACACCCAGGGGAAGTCATGAACTATGGCCAAAAATTTGGTTCATTGATCAAAATCAAAGTAGACAATATGCGTGTTCAACACGAAACAATTCTGGAACACGATCAACCATCTGCTGCAGTGAAACATCCTCGCACCCCTTATGCAATCATAGCGATTGCAGCCGGTGACGGATTAAATAAATTGTTTACCAGCCTAGGTGCAAGCTATGTGATCAGCGGCGGCCAAACGATGAATCCAAGTACGGAAGATATCGTGACTGCAATCAATGAAGTCAATGCCGATCAGGTCATCGTCTTGCCAAACAATAAAAATATCTTTATGGCGGCCCAACAAGCAGCTGAAGTATCAGAATTGCCAGTGGCTGTTGTTGAGACCCGGACGATTTCACAAGGGATGACAGCGATGTTAGCCTTTAATGAACAAGCAACATTAGCAGAAAATCAACAAGCGATGACGGAAGTCTTATCAAGTGTTGTCAGCGGCTCAGTGACTCACGCGATTCGCAATACATCGATTGATGGGATTGAAATCACAGAAGGCGACTTCTTAGGTATGGTCGATGGAAAAATCGTAGTTTCGGTACCCGATCGCTTCTCAGCGTCCATGGATACATTGACTAAAATGATCTCAGATGACACGGAGATCGTCACGATTATCATTGGTGAAGAAGGAAAAGCCAAAGAAGCAGCAAAAATTGAAGCAGCATTGACAGAAATCCATCCGGAGATCGAAGTGGAGATCCATCAAGGAGATCAACCTGTTTATCCATATCTTTTCTCGGCTGAATAATACATGAAGACAGACGGGGCAAAAGTCGCAGGGCGATTTTTGTCTCGTCTCTTTTTCGATTGAGAAGGGAAAGACAGCTTTTTTTTCGACTTCTTTCCTAATCTTTCGTAAATGAACTAGAGAAGTGTAAAATAAAGAAAAGCGGTACACAACTATTTTTGAGGAGGGAAGCAATGCTTGATCAACCAATCACTGTCTTGTCTGGTGTCGGAGAAAAACGGGCAAAAGATCTCGCAGCACTTGGCATCCAGACGATCGAAGATTTACTGAGATACTACCCCTTTCGCTACGAAGATATTCAAGAACGTCAGTTAAACGAAATACAAGACCAAGAAAAAGTCACGATCAAAGGCATCGTTGTTTCGCCTGCTGTGTTGAATCGCTTTGGCTATAAAAAGAGCCGTCTGCAATTTCGCATGATGCAAGACCATGATGTCTTCAATGTTTCCTTTTTTAATCAGCCTTATCTGAAAGACAAAGTTGAATTGTCAGAAGAAATCGCCGTCTATGGGAAATGGGATGCAAAGCGGAAGTCATTATCCGGAATGAAGATTCTTGGCAGTAAGAAGCCCGGAGACTTTGCCCCTATTTATCATGTGAACAAATCAGTCCGGCAAAGTGTGCTGGTGGACCTGATTCGGCAGGCTTTTGAACGGTATGGGGAGCAAATCGAGGAGATCCTTCCACTGTCATTAATTGAGAAGTACCGTTTGCTGGACCGCCGTACTGCTATGCGGGCGATGCACTTTCCACAAGACCCAAAAGAAAGCCATC
The DNA here is from genome assembly GCF_022711995.1 of Enterococcus sp. Taxonomy (GTDB): domain Bacteria; phylum Bacillota; class Bacilli; order Lactobacillales; family Enterococcaceae; genus Enterococcus_D. The sequence goes on along the minus strand of NZ_JALAHI010000037.1, from coordinate 3,076 downwards.
AAGCGAAGCGTCGGATCGTTTTTGAGGAATTCTTTTTATTTCAGATGCAGATCCAAGGATTAAAAAACTCGGAAAAGTCCGAAAAAAATGGCTTAGCCATTGATTATGATGTTCAGCGGCTCAAAGCATTTACTCAAACACTGCCTTTTGAACTGACTGCTGCGCAAAAGCGAGTCACCAACGAGATCTGCCATGATCTCAAAAGTCCGCAACACATGCAGCGATTGCTGCAAGGAGATGTTGGGAGCGGTAAAACAGTCGTGGCAGCAATTGCACTGTACGCCACCATGACAGCTGGCTTTCAAGGGGCCTTGATGGTGCCGACAGAGATTCTGGCGCAACAGCACTTGGAAAGCTTGAATCAACTCTTTGATCCTTTAGAAGTAACTACAGCGTTGCTGACAGGTTCTACCAAAGCAAAGGAACGCCGGGTCATCTTGGAACAATTAGCGGCAGGTGAGATCGATATTGTCGTAGGAACTCATGCCTTGATTCAGGAAGGGGTCAATTTTGCCCATCTAGGCTTAGTCATCACCGATGAACAACATCGCTTTGGTGTCAATCAGCGGAAGGTTTTACGGGAAAAGGGCTATCTGCCAGATGTCTTGTTCATGACGGCGACGCCGATTCCACGAACCTTAGCCATCACGGCCTATGGCGAGATGGATGTGTCGATCATCGATGAGATGCCGGCAGGACGAATTCCGGTGGAAACCCGCTGGGTGCGTCCGCCTCAATTGGAATCTGTGTTGGACTGGGCTCGTCAGGAATTAGTCAAAGGACACCAAATGTATGTGATCTGTCCGCTGATCGAAGAATCAGAGATGCTAGATGTCAAGAATGCCACGGAGATTTACGAGCAGCTACAGGGGCATTTTGCTCCTGACTACCAAGTAGGCATTCTCCACGGCAAAATGAAGAATACCGATAAAGATGCCATCATGGAAGAATTCAAAGACAATCAGCTGCAAATCTTAGTATCAACGACAGTTATTGAAGTCGGGGTAAATGTTCCGAATGCAACGGTCATGCTGATCATTGATGCGGATCGTTTCGGACTAGCTCAGCTGCACCAGTTGCGGGGGCGTGTGGGTCGAGGAGCTGAAGCCTCGTATTGTATTTTGGTGGCCAATCCCAAAAATGAAACCGGGGTAGAGCGGATGAAAATCATGACTGAAACCACCAATGGTTTTATTGTCAGTGAAAAAGACCTGAAGTTACGGGGACCGGGGGAAGTCTTTGGTAACCGTCAATCCGGTTTACCAGAGTTTGCTGCCGCAGACTTAGTCGCTGATGCCCATATTCTTGAAGTCGCCCAAGTAGAAGCCACACAAATCTGGCAGAAACCTCAATGGCAAGTCTTACCAGAGTATCAAGGCTTAGCGGATTATTTAGCCGCACAAAAGCAAGACAATCAATTTTTTGATTAAAGAATATGGTATACTATTTTGGAAAAATGAAGGGAGTGGCGAAAGTCATGAGAATTGCCGTAGATGCCATGGGTGGCGATAATGCACCAAAAGCAATCGTTGAAGGCGTCATGTTAGCAAAAAAAGAGTATCCAGAAATTGAATTTCTATTATATGGAAAAGAAGATGAAATCAGAAAATATGTGACCGACGAAAGTCAACTCACGATCATTCACACCGATGAAAAAATCAACAGTGATGATGAACCCGTAAAAGCGATCCGCCGCAAGAAAAATGCGTCAATGGTCTTGGCAGCGCAAGCAGTCAAAGAAGGAAAGGCCGATGCCATTTTCTCTGCTGGAAATACCGGGGCTTTGTTAGCTGCTGGTCTGTTTATTGTCGGACGAATCAAAGGCATCGAACGTCCGGGATTGATGTCAACGATGCCCGTTCTAGGAAAAGAAGCTGGATTCGATATGCTGGATCTAGGCGCCAATGCAGACAATAAGGCAGAGCATTTAGTGCAATATGCCGTATTGGGTTCCTTTTATGCCCAAAAAGTCCGAGGCATCAAACAGCCGCGGGTAGGGCTGTTGAACAATGGTACCGAAGAAACCAAAGGCAGCGAGCTGACCAAAAAAGCCTTTGAACTGTTGACCGAAGAACCATCGATTCATTTTATTGGAAACGTTGAGGCGCGGGAACTGTTGAATGGGGCGGCAGATGTAGTAGTGACCGATGGATTTACTGGAAATGCTGTTTTAAAATCTATTGAAGGCACTGCATTGAATATGATGTCGCTGTTGAAACAGTCTATTATGAGTTCGGGAACCAAAGGGAAATTGGGCGCTTTATTATTGAAAGATGCCTTACGCAATTTGAAAAACGAGATGGATTATGCCAAACACGGAGGGGCTGTTTTGTTTGGTCTGAAAGCACCCGTAATCAAAACCCATGGAGCGACGGGTCCAGATGCTGTGGCAGCGACCATCAAACAAATCCATACGATGTTGCAGGCCGAAGTAGTGCCCCAATTGGTGGCGCACTTTGAAGAAGCGCCTAAGCAAGAAGAGTCAGCGCAATGAGACTGCAATCATTGTAATGAAAATGCAAAAAAACACTGGACAAATCTGTGGGTAAGCAGTACAATGTTTGTTAGCCATTCTATGTTTTGTGTGAACGCGTGGAGGTGAAGGCAATTGACGCGAGAAGAAGTATTCAAGAAAGTTGCAGTAGTGATCGCAAATCATTTTGAGATCGATGCAGATAAAGTAACGGATACAATGAGTATTAAAGACGACTTGAACGCTGATTCAATCAGTGTGATGGAATTCGTCTTAGAATTAGAAGATGAATTTGGTACGGAGATTTCTGATGAAGATGCCGAACAGATTGAAACTGTCGGCGGAGCAGTTGATTATATTTCAAGCCATCTTGCTTAAGACAGATACAAGAGCTGAGTCCTAGATGACCCAGCTCTTTCTTTATCGGATTTTGTTTATTAATCATTCGTTTATTGAAAAAAATGTGGCTTTTTTTGCACCATCCTAAAAAAATGTAAGTTTAATGTAAGTATTCTGAAAATTCAGTATCTTAAAAATTTATAGACTTGCATTCTGGTGAGCGATTCTATATAATTATTAAGAAAATATTACACGATGTTAAGA
>NZ_JALAHI010000036.1 GCF_022711995.1 Enterococcus sp. | reverse complement strand
TTTCATTAATGAACCAGAAAAAACAATTAAGTCACCATCTTTTATTGAATTTATTAAATTAATTGTGAACTCTTCTAAGATTTCGGGATTTAAATCAAATCCATTTTCGTAAATCGGTACAATTTCTTTCTTTTTTACATCGACAAGAATATTACACATTCGTGTATTCTTTTCAACATTTGTGACTCTAACACGGTAGCCCTTTGTTTGCGCTAAATTCCTTAAATGTTCTCCATAAATACCTCCAAGCATTGTGTGGATTGTTACTTGGGGACTATCCTCTTCGTAGGAGAGTGCATAGGCAACGTTAAAACTTTTCCCTCCTGGAAACTCTTTTACTTCAATAGGACGATTGGGTACAGCGTTTTCAATAGTTTCTAGTAGTAATGTACGATCAATAGCTGGATTGGGGCATATTAAATGAATCATTTGAAAATCCTCCTTTGTTTACTTGGTACTATTATACAATAAAAAAGATTTATTTTGCATTTATTTTGCAAAATAATGAAAAATTTGCAATATGCAAAATATTATACTTGCAACTTGCAAAAAATATGATAATATATTGGTAACGATTACAGTAGGGTGGTGTGAAACATGGCAGACAATCGAAAAGAACTTATTTTAGATATATTAAAAGAACAAAAGTCCGTTCGAATCCTTGATTTAAGTAAACAGTTAAAAGTTTCTAGAGAAACTGTTCGAAAAGATATTATGGAAATGGAAGAGGAAGGTTTACTGAAAAAAACATACGGTGGAGCAGTTCTTGACGAAGCAAATACAGAAACTGATTATGAGCGCAGACGTGCAGAAAATGAAGAGAAAAAACAAAGTATTGCAGATCGTGCCTATCAGTTTATTGAACCGGGGGACACCATATATTTAGATTATGGAACAAGCACATTTTCACTTGCAAAAAAATTAGTTGATTTTGAAAATCTCACAATTGTTACCAATAGTATTCCAATTGTCAATTTGTTGATTCATTCTCCAGGAATTCAGTTAATCATTTTAGGTGGGAATGTCAGAAAAAATGAGGACTCGCTATTTGGAACATTTGGGTTAAATAATGCGAAGGAGATATTCGTAGATTTAGGATTCTTTGGCTGTGCTGGTATTGATATTAAATCTGGAGTAACAAATTATCATATGGGTGAAATTGAAATTTCTAAAACGATGGTTCAACATAGCAAAACAGCAATTTTGTTAGCTGATGATACAAAGTTTGGAAAATCTGCTTTATACAAAACTTCAAATCTCGAAGACTTAGATATCATTATCACTACTGATATTAAAGACTTTGAAGTAGAAGAGGAATTTCTAAAATATGATTTTGAGATTATTAAGACAGAGGAGAATGAACTAAATGATTAGTATCAGAAAAGAGTTTTTATTTGAAACTTCCTTTAAAACAAAAGAGGAATTTTTTAAAGGTGCCACTGAGTTTTTAGTTAACAATAATTACGTTTCAAAAGAATTTGAAGAAGCACTGAATAAGAGGGAAAAAGAGTTTCCAACAGGGTTGCCAACTGTTCCACCTGTTGCAATTCCGCATACAGATGGGACGTTTGTAAAGAATGATACAATCCTTTGTATCGTTAATAAAAATGAAATAGTTTTCAACGAGATGGGGGGAGATGAAGAGGATGTAGTTTTACCAAGAGTATTTTTTATGTTAGTTCTGGCGGAAGGTGCCACTCATTTGAATCAATTACAGAACTTAATAACAAAAATACAAGAAGGGGAATTGGTCGAAAAGTCTTTACAGTCAAATACTCTTGAGGAATTCAAAAATGTGGTAAACACTTACTTATAAAACGAGGAGGAACTAGAATGAAAAAACGTATTATCGTCGCATGCGGTGGAGCAATTGCTACATCCACAGTAGCAGCTAATCGTATCAAAGAATTACTAAAAGCTAATGGTATTGATGGAGAAGTTAAGCAAACAAGAATTACAGAATTAGATTCTGAAAAAGACGGTGCTGATTTGATTGTAACAACAGCAAAGGTAAAAAAAGACTTTGGAGTGCCTGTTATCCATGGAGTTGCGTTTATATCTGGGATTGGGATTGAGAAATTAGAACAGCAAATTTTAGATGTTCTTAAATAAGAGGAGGTAATCTCATGGGAGTTATTCAGTATATTGTCGATTTAGGGCCGACAGTAATGTTACCCCTAATTATTTTTATCATTGGCATATTACTCAGACAAGGACTTGGTAAATCTCTCCGTTCAGGTTTGACTGTTGGTATTGGATTTGTTGGTATCAACTTGGTGATAAGTTTAATGACGGAGAACTTAGGGGATGCTGCTAAGTCTATGGCAGACAATTATAATTTAGGATTAAATGTAATCGATTTAGGTTGGCCTGGAACTGCACCTATGGCTTGGGCATCAAGTATGGGCTTGATTGCAATTCCAATTGCAATTGGGGTGAATATTTTAATGTTAATAACAAAAATGACTAAGGTAGTCAATGTAGACATCTGGAATATTTGGCATATTGCATTTACTGGTGCAATGATTCAGGTTGCAACAGGGAATTATGTTTATGGAATTATAGGAATCATAATTCATGCAGCTATTATCTATAAATTAGGAGATATCTTTACTCCAGTAACTGATGGATATTTCGGACTAGATGGGATTGCAATGCCACATGGTACATCCGCCTATATGGGAGTTATTGCTAAGCCGATTGATGATTTGATTGAGAAAATCCCAGGGCTTAACAAGATTACATTGACACCTGAAAGAATAGAAGAAAAATTAGGCGTATTTGGGCAACCGACAGTTGTCGGCGCTATACTAGGGTTCATTATTGGTTTATTAGCAAAATATTCAATTGGACAATCAGCTACTCTAGCAGTACAAATGGCAGGTGTGATGGTTTTAATGCCAATGGTTGTAAAACTAATTATGGAAGGGCTTATTCCTATCTCAGAAGCTGCCCGCTCAATGTTAGATAAACGTTTTTCAGGTAGTGATTTCCGAATTGGTTTGGATTGCGCTTTAATGCTGGGAGATCCAGCAGTAGTTGCTACTTCTATGTTATTTGTACCATGGACTATTCTAATTGCGGTTATTCTTCCAGGAAACAATATATTACCATTTGGAGATTTAGCAACAATTGGCTTTTTTGTTGCCATCGCAGTAGGTGTGCATAAAGGAAATATATTTAGAACATTGTTTTCTGGAACCGCAATCATGATAATGACATTGTGGATTGCCAATCAAATGTCATCTGTTCAACAAGCATTAGGGCAACAAGTTGGTTTAATAAAATCAGGAGAACAAATTTCCTCGATGGACCAAGCTGGATCACCAATCACGTATTTATTAACAAAAGGATTTACATTAGAAATGGGTGTAGGTTTCTTTGTAATCGTTATTCTTTATGGATTCTGTTTAGCTTACACTTATGTAAAATACAAACAAGAAAAATTATACGTTGAAATTGAAGAATCTTAGGAAGGTGAAATAGTTTGAAAGCATTAACGGTAACAGGCGTGGCAACATTGGAATTACAAGAACTCAATAGACCAATACCTCAGAAGGGGGAAGTATTAATAAAAGTCGCCTATGTAGGGATTTGTGGATCGGATTTACCTCGTTATTTTGATGGAGGTGTGCATCAATTTCCACAGGTTTTAGGGCATGAATTTTCTGGAACGATTGTTGAAATCGGTGAAGGTGTTGCCATAGAGAAGGGAACAAGAGTTGCTGTTGCACCTTTAGTTCCATGTAATGAATGTGAGCAATGTTGTAGTGGTCACCCACAATTATGTCTAAATTACAGTTTTATCGGTTCAAGGCAACAAGGCGCAATGGCTGAATATGTAGTTGCTCCTGTCGAAAATTGTCTAGTCGTTCCTAAAGAATTGGATTTGAAAATTGCTGCTACAATTGAACCATTAACCGTAGCAATTCATGGAATTGAACGTATTCAAACGAAATCAGGTGATAAGACTTTAGTCTTGGGTGCAGGTACTATTGGATTAATGACTATATTGGCTTTGCGTGCACGTGGTGTCGGTGAGATTACAGTGATTGATTTAAATGAACAGAAATTAGCTCTTGCGAAAAAAATTGGGGCAGATATCGTTATTAATCCTGTAACTACAGATTTAGAACAATATTTTCACGAAAATGGTCGTGCCTCTGTTGTTTTTGAAACTGCTGGGAATCATATTACACAAGTACAAGCAATTAAATATGCTGATCGTCAAGCAAAAGTCGTCTTTGTTGGTACTTGTACACATCCAGTCCAATTTGAAGCAGAAGAGTTTGAATTAATTTTACGTCGAGAATTAGAACTAACGGGTTCTTGGATGTCCTATTCTGCACCATTTCCAGGTTTTGAATGGCATGCTGCATTACGCTATTTAGCAACAGGTGAGATTAATACATTACCATTAATTACAGGTATCTATTCATTAGAGGATCAAGAAATTCCATTCGAGAAAATGCGCGAAAAAGACTCAAAAGAAGTAAAAGTATTATATGAAATTGGAGGAGAAGTTGAGTGAGTGAGTTAAAAAATAAGCGATTACGAAAAATCTTAAATGAACAGAATGTGATTGCTGCCTTAGCTATTGATCAACGTGGTGCGATGAAAAAAATGATTACGAGATATAAAAAAGAAGCCACTTCGGAAGACATCATAGAGTTTAAAACACTCGTTTCAAAAGAATTAACACCCTACACATCTTCCATATTACTAGACCCCGAATACGGATTACCTGCGGCCAAACAGAAAGATCCAGAAAGTGGCTTATTACTAGCATACGAGAAAACGGGTTATGATGCAACTATTCCAGGAAGATTACCAGATATTTTAGATGTATGGTCAGTACGTCGTTTAAAAGAAACGGGTGCAGATGCTTGTAAATTCTTATTGTATTATGATGTCGATGAAGCTAAGGAAATTAATGAACAGAAGCATGCGTTTATTGAACGATTAGGTTCAGAGTGTGTAGCAGAAGAGTTACCGTTTTTCTTAGAATTAGTTTCTTATGATGCTGCTGGTTTAGATGCTAATAGTATGGATTATGCAAAAGTAAAACCGCATAAAGTCAATGATATGATGAAAGTTTTTTCTGATGAAAAATATCATGTTGATGTATTGAAAGTAGAAGTTCCGGTTAATATGAATTTTGTCGAAGGTTATGCAAAAGATGAGGTGGCTTATACACAAGAAGTAGCAGCGAAATACTATGCTGAACAATCAGCAGCAACACAATTACCGTTTATCTTTTTAAGTGCAGGAGTTTCAGCTAGTCTGTTTCGGGACACATTACGATTTGCTAAAAATGCAGGGTCCACTTTCAATGGTGTACTGTGCGGTCGTGCAACTTGGGCAAATGGTGTAGAGGTGTTCATCAAGGATGGAAAAGAGGCGGCCATTGAGTGGTTACGCACACAAGGTAAGAAAAATATTGATGAACTAAATGAAGTATTAGAGGAAACAGCCACATCTATAAAATTATAAAGTTTTTCCATATAGATTTTACTAGAGAACTCCTTATTGATGATTTGTCTAACTTAATTTGACAATTAAGACAATTAAATATTTATAAGAATGAGACTCTTTGTGATACTGATTTGCTTATTTATCGAGAATTCTGATGTATAAAAGTTTGATTGTTATGAAATAAAGAATTCTGGAAGCTTTATGTCCAAGTGACTGGTAAAAATATTAATGAACATCAAAGTTAGTAAAAACTACTAACTTTGATGTTTTTATGTGTAGCTGAACTAAAATTATACTTGCGGATGATATTCAGTCTGTATCAATCTTATTCTATCTAAACTTTTATATCTTTATACGTTGTTTTATAAAAGATTTAGGATGGTTAGAATTTTTCTCATCTGCCCTAGAATTTTACGACAGTTGCTTTCTATTTATCCATCAAATTATTTACTTAGATTGAAGGAAAAGATTGCAGAATTTAATTGCTAGGTCTTGGAGCAATATTTATTTG
>NZ_JALAHI010000035.1 GCF_022711995.1 Enterococcus sp. | reverse complement strand
GAACCTTGATTTTTCAATGGCTAAATTTGACCCATTGAATAAAATTCACAATCTATTCTCAAAAATCGTCCTACTGCCAAAGGTTGCCTTCTACTCATGGTATACTAGAAAAAAAACAAAATTCTGAGGTGCAACATGAAAAAAAAGCAGCCTACTCCACTTTTACCGATTATTGAGCAGCTAGAACCAAAGGACTTTTATTTAGAAAATGAAGAAATCTTTGAACAAGCTTTTTTTACAGAAACAGATGCCAGCTATGACGCTTGTACTGGTCTCATTTTAAAACAGTGCCACTTAAAAAAAATCACCATGCAAAAGACCAGATTGGAACATTGGGAATGCCAAAATGTTTTCTTTGAAAACTGCGACTTTTCCAACATGGAGTGTTTGGGCGCTAGTTTCCACCAAGTACACTTCAAAAATTGTAAGCTGACCGGGACGAATTTTGCGGAAAGTTACTTTCGCGACTGTACCTTTGATTCTTGTGTGGGCAACTTTGCTTCCTTCAGCAACACCAATTTGAAAACCATCCGCTTCATCGAATGCCAGCTGAATGATACAGAATTTTATGAAGTCCAATGGAAAAATCTGCAGCTGCAGCACAATCAGCTGACAAACAGTAATTGGTTTCGGACCAAACTCTATCAGCTAGATCTGCGGACCAATCCTTTCCGGAAAATCGCTCTTTCGCAAGAAATGTTGCGAGGATTGATCGTTGACCAAGAACAAGCATTAGTGATCGCAGCTGGTTTGGGTTTAGTGATTGATTGAGGCATCACTTGATTCTGCGCCAGAGAGCAATCAGCATCCATCCTGACAAAACTAAACTGATCAGTAACGCGATGCCCCAGCCAAACACAGTATTCGTGAAGGGCAAAGGAACGTTCATGCCAAAGAAGCTAGTAACGATCGAAGGCACCGTTAGTAATAACGACCAGACCGTCAAAAATTTCATGGTGTCGTTCAAGTTATTGTTCAACAGATTATTATACGTCCCGGACAATTGTTCCAGAATTTGAAACGCTAGCTGTGTCATTTCAACGGCTTGTTTGGCTTCGATCAGTGCATCATCCAATTGTTCTTTTTCATTGTCATCCATTAAACGAAAGAATGATAAAGCTTTGATCTGTTCTAATAAAACGGCATTTTGTTTCGTTGCCGAAACCAGATAAACTAGCCCAATCTCCAAGTCGGACATATCCAATAAGTTCTTATTGGTAGTCTTTTCTCGCAACCGCTGATTGAGATGCACCCGATCGCTATTGACTTCCTCCACTAGAGGAAAAAAAGTTCCTGAGATCAAAAAAAGACTGTTGAAGAGAAAATGGATCGGCGTCTGCAACGGACTTTGTTCAAGGACCCGTTCCATCATCGGGATCACATATTGGGTATTTTTTGAAGAAAAAGTAAACAGGCGATCTTTTTTTAGAATAAATGTCATTGGACTGGTTTCAAAATGATTGTCTTTCTTTTCTTGCTGAGGCACATTAAACACCAACAACAATGCTTGATCGTCGGTATCAAATTCCACACGGGCGCGTTCGTTCTTATCTAATGAATAAGTTAGCATTTCATCCGTCAATTGATGTTGTTGTTGTAACCTTGCAATACCACTGCTGTCTTGCTGGTCGATTTGGATCCATTCATAGCGACCATTGTAAAATCGTTTTTTTTCCACTGGTTTCCCTCCACACGTTCCATACTTGCTTTCTTCTATTATAAAAGAAAACAGCTGGAATCCCCACTTAAATGGGCTGGATTCCAGCTGTCGTTTTATTTACGCACTTTTGCCAGTGCTTCATCGACCATCGCTAATACTTTTTGGGCCGCTTCAGGGTCTTCAACAAAATTGAATTGATCGCCATCGATTTGAATTTTCGGACTTTCCTGGTAATCTTCGTACCACTGGTCGTAGCGTAAATTCAATTCTTGATAATAGTCATACAAGGTAGAATCAAAAGATAACTGCTCGTATTCCCGTCCCCGTTTATTGATCCGTTCCAGCATCGTTTCAAAAGAAACCCGAATATGAACCAATAAATCCGGATGTTTTTTATGGGCAGCATAGGGCAATTCTTCCAACATATTGGCCAACAAATCATCATAGACCTTTACTTCGGTATCCGTTGCCCGCCCTAGGTCCGCATTTAAATGGAAAAGCAGCGAATCTTCATAAATGGATCGATCTAGTACATTATTATCATCGTTCAATGCTTTTTTGATACTGTCAAACCGTTTATTCAAAAAATAAATCTGCAGTAAAAAAGCATATTTATTTGGATCGGCATAAAACAACGGCAGCACTTCATTATCATCGATTGACTCATAAAACGCCTGACTGCCTAAATGATCGGCTAACAATGCCGTTAGACTTGATTTTCCTGCGCCGATAGTTCCTGCTAATACGATCACGCTCATATCCCCCAACTCACTCATCACTAAATATTGTATGTTTCATTTGCGTAATCAACTATACACTACTAGATGTTGTATCGTCAACCCAGCACATTTGAAGCATAAAAACAAAAATTTTTCAATAAAAGTTTAAAGTTTTTCAGTTTTTTACGTTTTCTTTTTCGGAATACTTAACGAAACAGCCTTCTTCTAGTAGAATAAGAAAGAATCTTCTCGTTTTTCTACTGATGTCTAGTGATTTCATAGAAAAGCGAGCACAAACGACAGCACTTAGCAAATAGGTATAACGATTAAATAGAAGTGCAGCAATAGCCAACGATGAACTCTTAGGATCAAGTATGGGATAGAATTTCTTCCTTTTCCTTTGAGGAAATTTTTTTTGACTTTTGTTGCCTTTCTAAGAGAAATGAGGATAATGATGTCACTCGGTACTGGCATAGCTACAGGAAAAATCATTTTAATGGGTGAACATTCAGTCGTCTACGGTGAGCCCGCCATTGCTTTTCCCTTTGCGGGGGCCAAGGTCCACGTAGAGATGACGGATAGCCTGGGAAATGAATTAACCTCCAATTATTATCATGGCCCGCTAGAAGGAGTGCCGCCACATTTAAAAAATGTCAAAGAACTGCTTCTACGCTTGCAAAACGATTATCAAACCGGTCCATGTTCTGTTTCGATCGTCAGTACGATTCCTTCAGAACGAGGAATGGGTTCAAGCGCAGCTGTTGCCGTTGCGCTGACTCGGGCCTTTTTTGATTGGCAGCAAAATGACTTGGCAAAAGAGTTGCTATTGGATTACGTCGATTTTTCTGAGAAAATCGCCCATGGTAATCCTAGCGGCATCGATGCTGCGGCTACTAGCGGCAGTGAGGCGATCTATTTTATCAAAGGGCAGCCAATTACTTCATTCCCATTGACGATCGATGGCTTTTTATTAGTCGCTGATACTGGGATCAAAGGGCAGACCCGGACAGCTGTCAAAAGTGTCGCACATCTTTTTGACACGCAAAAACACCAAACCAGCCAAGCCATCAGCCGCTTAGGGCATTTAGCACAGAAAGCTAAAGAAGCTATTTTACATAATCAGCTGACACAGCTTGGGCAAGCCATGACTACTGCCCATGAAACCCTCCAGCAGTTAGGTGTCAGCAACCAAAAACTGGATGAGCTCGTATCGTTGGCATTAGCCAATGGGGCTTTCGGCGCTAAACTGACTGGTGGCGGCCGTGGCGGCTGTATGATTGCATTGACTCAGACAAAATCAGAGGCTGAAGCGATCAGCCGTATTTTATTGTCCAATGGCGCTTGTGCTACTTGGATTCAAGGATTAGGAGCTTACGAATATGCATAAAGGAAAGGCGCGAGCCTATACAAATATTGCTTTGATCAAATATTGGGGCAAGGAAAACGAAACACTGATCTTGCCAATGAACAACAGCTTATCTTTGACGTTAGATGCTTTTTATACCGAAACCTCGGTTACCTTTTCTAAGGAATATACTCAAGACTGTTTTTTGCTAGATGGAAAACAGCAAAACGAGGCAGCCACAAAGAAAATCACTGCCTTCTTGGATCTTGTTCGGGCAAAAGCCGACTGCCCTTTTTATGCACAAGTTGACAGCCGCAATTATGTTCCTACAGCTGCTGGATTAGCTTCATCGGCAAGTGGACTAGCCGCATTAGCCGGGGCTTGCAATGCCGCGCTTGACTTACAATTGACACAAGAAGAACTCTCTCGCCTCGCTCGGCGGGGCTCTGGTTCTGCTTGTCGCAGTGTCTTTGGCGGCTTTGTCGAGTGGCATACCGGTGATGATACTACCTCCTATGCCACCCCAGTTGCTTCAGACGGCTGGGAAGAAGAATTAAGTATGCTCTTCATCTTAATCAATGACAAAGAAAAAGATGTTTCCAGTCGTGACGGAATGCGTCGGACTGTAGAGACTTCCAGCTATTATTCTGGTTGGCTAGAAAGCACACCACAGGATTTGAAAAAATTAAAACAAGCCATCCGCGAAAAAGACTTTCAATTATTAGGTGAAACGACTGAAGCCAATGCACTAAAAATGCATGCTACGACTTTGGCTGCAACGCCGCCTTTCACCTACTGGTCTCCTGACTCTCTGCGAGCAATGGATTGTGTCCGTTCCTTGCGTCAACAAGGATTGGCTTGTTACTTTACGATGGACGCCGGACCTAACGTCAAAGTCCTTTGTCAAAGAAAAGACGAGAAAGCCATCTTGGCCCAGCTAAAAAAAGACTTTCAAGATGACCAATTGATCGTCGCTCATGCAGGACAAGGATTGATCACTTTACCGATGACAGCCGACGATCAGTCGACAACAACTAGAGGAGTGGCGAAATGATAGAAATCTCAGTTCCCGGCAAACTATTTATCGCAGGTGAATATGCAGTCGTTGAACCAGGACACCCAGCGATCATTGTTGCGGTGGATCAATTCATCAATGTAACGATCGAAGGTGCCCGCAGAAACGGCAGTATTCAATCTGCCCAATACAGTGACTTGCCGATTCGTTGGACTCGCCGCAATGGCGAACTTGTGCTGGATCACCGAGAAAACCCTTTTCACTACATTCTAGCCGCGATTCGCTTAACTGAAAAATACGCCCAAGAAAAGGGAACCCTGCTCTCTTTTTACGACTTAAAAGTTACCAGCGAGCTAGATAATTCCAATGGGCGAAAATATGGGCTTGGCTCTAGTGGCGCAGTGACCGTTGCTACGGTTAAAGCGCTCAACCTCTACTATGATCTAAAAATGGATCGCTTAACGCAATTCAAAATCGCAGCATTGGCCCATTTAGCCGTGCAAGGAAATGGCTCATGTGGCGACATCGCTGCCTCTTGTTATGGCGGCTGGCTAGCATTTTCGACCTTTGACCATGAGTGGGTCTTACAAAAACAGCAGGAATGGACATTGACGCAGCTGTTGACCAGCAATTGGCCAGAGCTTTCGATCCGTCCATTGACTGTGCCAAAATCATTGCGGCTATTAATTGGCTGGACCGGCAGTCCTGCTTCTACTTCTGATTTGGTTGATCAAGTCTACCAATCGAAAGAAGCCAAAGAAAAAGGCTATGCCCAGTTTTTGGCAGACAGCAAAGACTGCGTTAATCGATTGATTGATGGCTTTATCAATGAAGATAGTCGCACGATCAAAAAAATGATTACCGAAAATCGGAAATTATTACTAGAATTGTCTAGTCTAACTGGTGTGACCATTGAAACTCCTGCATTGAAGAAATTATGTGACTTAGCAGAAACCTACCGTGGTGCTGCTAAATCTTCCGGTGCTGGCGGTGGGGATTGCGGCATTGTGATCGTCGATCAAAAAACCGGAATCCTGCCATTGATGAGTGCGTGGGAAAAAGCCAATATCATTCCATTACCTTTACACGTTTACCATTATCGGGAGGAAATCTAATGAATCGAAAAGATGAACATGTCTCATTGGCAAAAGCCTTTCACAAGCCACGTTCAAATGATTTTGATGCGGTTCAAATTATCCACCAATCCTTTCCGGAGATCGATAGTGCACAAGTCACTTTGGAAACGGAACTCTTTGGCCGCTCTTTTGCCACCCCCTTTTTCATCAATGCCATGACTGGTGGAAGTGAAAAAAGCAAAAAAATCAACCAAGACTTAGCGGAAATCGCGAAAGCCTGTGATTTGATGATGGCCACCGGTTCGGTCTCTGCCGCATTAAAAGACCCAGCACTTTCCGATACCTTTCAAGTCGTTCGCCAGGTCAATCCAGAGGGCTTTCTTTTGGCAAATGTCGGTGCTGGCAGTTCCGTTGAAAATGCCTTGCGGGCTATCGACTTATTTGAAGCCGATGCTTTACAGATACATCTGAATGCCCCGCAAGAGCTGGTGATGCCTGAAGGGGACCGTGCCTTCAGCAACTGGCTAAGTCTGATCGAACAAATCGTGCAGGTCTCTCCAGTACCAGTCGTCGTAAAAGAAGTCGGTTTTGGTATGACTCGAGAGACCATTCAGCAATTGGTTTCGGTAGGCGTACAAACGATCGATGTGGCTGGCAGTGGCGGAACGAGTTTTACTCAGATTGAAAATGCCCGCAGAAAGAAACGAGAAATGGCCTACTTGGATCACTTCGGCCAATCGACGGTTATTTCTTTACTGGAAGCCAACGAAGTGCAGCAACCCTTCACGACAATCGCATCAGGAGGGGTTCGCGATGCTTTTGATATTTTCAAAGCTTTATGTCTTGGTGCCAAAAGTGTCGGTATCTCTGCTACGATTTTGACCATGCTCCTAGATAAAGGACCTGCAGAAACGATTGCCACCATCCAGTCATGGAAAGAACAGCTTCAGCTGCTCTACACCATGGTCGGACAAACCCGTACACAGGATTTGACTAATGTACCGCTAGTTTTCTCCGGTTCTGTCAAAGACTGGTGTCAAGCCCGACAAATTTCGTTGTCGGATTACAGTTTTCGCTAAAAAAGCTGCACAGAAGTGTGAAACGCCAAGAAATAAGGAAGAAGCCACGGAAATTGCTTTTCAAATTTCAGGTTATTTCGATTGATTTCTCGGGGGTACCTCTGATCCCGCCGTTTAGACATGTTTAGAGCGTGGGACAAAAGTGTTTTTACTTTTGTCTCACGCTCTTTTTGTCTATTGATCATGGCGAGCCGCTTCTGCTTCATTTGCTTGCTGCTCCACAAAAAGTTTGTTATCGTACATTCGGAAAAACGGATAATAGCAGACGATCGAAATCAATAAATTAAGAATAGCGATCAAAATACCGCGAAAATCGCCGCCAGTCCCAAGAAATGCTCCGATTCCGACAGGTGAGATCCAAGGAATACCGGTAATCACTTTAGCTACAATACCGAAGGATGTAGCAAAGTAAGCGACCGTCACATTGATCAATGGTGTCACAATAAAAGGAATAATCAAATAGGGATTATAGACGATTGGTGCCCCAAAGATCACTGGTTCATTGATATTGAATAATCCTGGAAGGATCGCCGCTTTGCCCAACACTTTCAACTGTTGGGATTTAGCTCGAAATAACATCAATAAGACCAACCCTAACGTGCTGCCAGCACCCCCAATGAAAATGTACATATTGACGAAATCGCCGGCAAAAATATTGGTTGCGCCATCGATATTTTCAGTTAACGCAACTAATAAAATCGGATTGATAAAACTGTTTTTGATGACGGCGGTTCCGTGAACCCCTACCGCCCACAACAAATGGATCAACAACATGATTACAATGATTCCTAGCCAAGAACCTGTCAAATCTTTTACAAATTCAAATGGTTTTGACAACAAGCCATGCAAGTCCGTATGGAAAATGGCTAAACAACCATTGATCAAAATCATCAAAAAGGCAATAATAATCGCTGGAATCAGGGAAGCAAATGCCTTACTGACCCCGTCTGGAACTCCTGCTGGCATTTGGATCGTGATTTTCTTTTTAACACAAAAACGGTAGACTTGGGTTGCAAGCACCGCTGTAATGATACCGATAAAAATACCGACCCCACTAAACCGTGTCACCCAAGAGCCAAGTGCCACACCGTTATAAATAATGGCTGTCTCTCCAGTTGTTTGAAGCAATTGTGCCCCACTATCGGAAATATCGACTTGAATGATCGTCATCAAAAAGGCAAATAAACCAAGAGTTGCGCCAACAAAGCTGCTCAATTGGAGTTTTTCTTCTTTCCGATAGATATCCGTTAAATAATAGGCAGTAGCCAAACAATAAAAGAGGGCGATCGAACCGATTGACATGGTTGTCGCGACACTATAAAGCGGGGAAAATTTCAAAATCGTCTGTTCAAAGAAACCAGCCAGCGGCGGAATAATTTGAGGCAGGTTATTGATGATCAGAAAAATCGAACCCACGATCGTGAAAGGTACCGTGATGATTCCCGCTTGCATAATTGCTCGGATAAAACGCAAATTAGCAACTTTATTTAACGGCGGCATCAATCGCTGCTCTAAAAAAGTAAAGACATGATTCATTGCTTACCCCTCCCAATGGCCCTTTTCAATCAACTTTTGGTACCAGTAAAAACTATCTTTTTTCACACGTTTTTGTTCTTTTTCATCGGCATCGTTCCGATCCACATAAATAAACCCATAGCGCTTTTTGATGCCTTCATGAACACTGATCAAATCAATCGCTGACCAAGGACTATAGCCGATCAACTCCACTCCTGACTCGATAGCCGCAAGACATTGCTGGATGTGCTGTTGCAAATAATCGATACGATACGGATCATGGACTGCGCCATCTTCTAGATGATCTTCTGCCCCCAAGCCGTTTTCTGTAATAATGATTGGTAAATGGTAACGATCATAAAGTGTCTGTAAAGTCGTCTTTAAGCCTAGAGGATCAATGGTCCAGTTAAACGCATTTTTCTTCAAATACGGATTCGTAAATCCTTTATAAAATCCTCGCTCCATGATGTCTTCACTTTGTTGGTCACTGATCCCATTCGTCATGTCTCCATCCATCGTAGGCTGTTCCACTGTGACCGTCGTATAGAAGTTCATGGCTACAAAGTCAGGAAAAGCACTGGTCATTAAAGCCTGATCCTCTGGCAGGACAGTAATCTTCACTCCATTTTTATTTAAGTAATCTTGAAAGACAGTGTTGTAGCGTCCAAAGCAAGCAAAGTCTAAATACGCCCAATTTCGGACACTGTTGAAATAAAGGGCTGCTTGATTGTCTTCCGGCTTGCTGGTTGCTGCATACACAAGTGAGATATTAGGGACCGGTCCGATCTTGCCATTGGGAATGAGTTCATGGCAGTGTTTGAAGGCCAGCTTTTCGGCAATCATCAGATGATGGAATTGCTGATACTTCTCCGTCAGAGGAATCGTTTTACCTAGAATCTTGCGATCGACTAAGAGCATGATATTTGGCTCATTGATCGTCAACCAATGGGTCACCCGATCACCGTAAGCTTTGAATAATGTCTTAGCATAGGTTTCAAAAGCTTCAACTGTACTGCGTTTTGTCCAGCCTCCCTCATCTTCCAACGCTTGTGGCAAATCAAAGTGATTTAACGTAATAAACGGTTGGATTCCCTGCTTCAACAATTCGTCAATGACAGCACTGTAATGGTCCAATCCTTTCTGATTAACGCGGCCTCGCCCTTCAGGAAAGATCCGCGACCATGCAATTGAAAAGCGGAAAATTTTGATTCCTAGTTCTGCTAATAAGGCGATATCTTCCTTATAACGATGATAATGATCCACCGCCACTGTAAAATCGGCGATCTCGTTATTGTCTCGGGGACGAGTGTCTTGAACACTTAGTCCTTTGCCATCTGCTAAATAAGCCCCTTCGGTTTGATGCGCGGAAATGGATGCTCCCCATAAAAAATCTGTTGGAAATTTTGATGTCATATTATTCTCCTGTCTCCTTTTTATAAAGCGTTTTCTGGTATTTAGGATAATCGCAGCCTTGAGCAAAAGCAATAGCTGGTCGAGAACTGTTCATGAAAGAATAGTTATGAATGATTTTTCACTGATGGTCTGAGAGAAGCGTCAAATCTAAATCAGAATCATAGCAAGGAAAACTGCAGACCTTGAGCAGAAAATTGTGCTGTCTCAATCGCTGAAAGTTGCCTATTGCTAAACAAGCGATTCGCCATAAACGTCCGATCAATCATAAACCCTCGGGCATGGCCGATATTTTCTCCTTCCGTATAGATGATTTTCTCTCCTTTAGTATGCTGAAACATCCGCCGATACACAAAGGATTCGCTCAATGTCGCAGTCGTGATTTCATGGGGGTCGATGCCTGAGGCTTCAATCAAACACAAATCAGCCGTATATTTGCTGAAAGCCAGTGTCGCTATATCTCCGACTAATGCAGTGGAGTTACTTTCCACTTCTCCTCCACAGAGACAAACAAGCGCCCGCCCTGCTTTTGGATCGATCAATGCGGAATGGTCATTGGTCACAATCGTTAAGTCAAAATCAGCCAATGCTCGGATCAATTCTCGCGACCATTGTCCAGCTCCCACAAAAATCAATTTCTTTTCTCGCAGCAAAGGGCTTAACGCTGGCAGCAATCGTTGCCAAGGAAATTCTGCTGCCGTTCCAAAACGCTTTGATGCCATTTTTTCTGATTTTTTGATCCGTTTCACGCCCCCATAATAACGCTCAATCAACTGCTTTTTTTCCAGAAACAACAAATCCCTGCGAATCGTCACTTCTGATACCCGAAATCGAGCAGCTAACTCTGAAACAGTCCCATAATCGTACCTATCTAAATAAGTGATCAAGGCCTCCTGCCGCCGAAAAACAGTTCCCTGTGTGGCTTTCATTTTTTCACCTTCTATACGTTTTTTGAATTTTTTACTGGAATGACCTCTTTGAATCAGTTTAGCTTATTATCAAGGAAATGTCTGTCTTCTATCTCATAAAAAAATCCCAGTAATCGAAGGGATTACTGGGATTTTTGTAAGTTGATTGATGGTTGCGAATGGAAAGGATTTTTTCTTCTCTATGATTCGCCAAGAAAATTATTTTTTCTCTGCTTTATCCTCCGCCAATAACGCTTTACGTGATAGATTGATTCGCCCTTGCTTGTCGATCTCTGTGACTTTCACAAGAACTTCATCGCCTTCTTTGACGACGTCTTCCACTTTGTTGACCCGTTCATTTGCAAGTTGAGAAATATGAACCAACCCATCTTTGCCTTTGATCAAGTTCACAAAGGCACCGAATTTTTCAACTCGGACAACTTTTCCTAAGTAAACTTCGCCAACTTTGACTTCTTTTGTTAAATCTTCAATGATTTTGATCGCTTTCTTGATCATTTCTGCATCAGAAGAAGCAATCGATACTTTTCCGTCTTGATCGATGTCGATCTTCACGCCTGTTTCATCAATGATACCATTGATGGTGTCGCCACCTTTACCAATCACATCTTTGATTTTCGCTGGGTCGATTTGAATCATTTCGATCTTCGGTGCATATGGACTCAATTCTTCCCGTGGTGCAGCAATGGTTGAAGTCAATTCGTTCAAGATCTCCATCCGTGCTTTTTTCGCTTGCGACAAAGCTTCGGTTAAGATTTGTTCGGTGATTCCTTGGATCTTGATATCCATTTGCAAGGCGGTGATACCTTCTTTTGTTCCGGCAACTTTGAAGTCCATATCGCCTAAGTGATCTTCCAATCCTTGGATGTCAGTCAAGATCGTATAGTTTTCGCCATCAGAGACAAGTCCCATGGCAATACCCGCAACAGGGGCTTTGATTGGAACACCGGCATCCATCAATGCCAATGTACCTGCACAAATACTTGCTTGTGAGGAAGAACCATTGGATTCTAATACTTCTGCTACCAGACGGATTGTGTAAGGGAACTCTTCTTCACTTGGGATTACTTGTGCCAAAGCACGTTCGCCTAGCGCACCATGTCCGATTTCACGACGGCCTGGAGAACCAGCACGTCCTGTTGAACCAACTGAAAATTGTGGGAAATTATAGTGGTGGATGAATCGTTTGGATTCTTCTACCCCTAAACCGTCAATGATTTGATGTTCACCTAATGGTGCCAATGTACAAGCAGATAATGCTTGAGTTTGACCACGAGTGAAGAGTCCTGAACCATGTACGCGAGGCAACAGGCTAACTTCAGAAGCTAGTGGGCGAATTTCATCTAATTTACGGCCATCCGGACGGATTTTGTCGATGGTGATCAATTCACGAACCACATCTTTTTCAAGATCTTCTGCGATTTGTTTCACTTCTTTTAGAAGTTGCGCTTCATCATCGTGTCCAGCAAATTTTTCTGCATAGACTTCTTTAACTGTTTCTTTGACTTTATCGATCTCGTCTTCACGAGCCAATTTTTCTTCAGTCATAACAGCAGTTTTCATTGTTTGATAGTAACCGTCAAAAATTTCTTTTTTCAAGTCAGCATCTACTTGAAGCAATGTCACTTCCATTTTTGGTTTGCCGACTGCTGCAACGATTTCTTCTTGGAAAGCAACTAGCTCTTTGATTGCTTCAAAACCGAACAGCAACGCACCTAACATATCATCTTCAGAAACTTCTTTTGCTCCTGATTCAACCATGTTGATGGCTTTTTTCGTACCAGCAACCGTCAATTCGATATCTGTTTGTTCTGCTTGTTCAACAGTAGGGTTCAACACATACTCCCCATTGACACGGCCAACTTCAACACCCGCGATTGGGCCGTCAAAAGGCACGTCGGAAATTGACAATGCTAACGAAGAACCTAGCATTGCTGCCATTGCTGGTGAGCAATCTTGTTCCACACTCATAACAATGTTTGTCACTTGGACTTCATTTCGGAAACCATCCGCAAACATCGGACGGATCGGACGGTCGATCAAACGAGCAGTCAATGTTGCTTCGGTACTTGGGCGGCCTTCACGTTTGATGAAACCACCAGGAACTTTCCCTACTGCATACATTTTTTCTTCATAATTGATCGTTAATGGGAAGAAATCTGTATCTTTTGCTTCTTTTGAAGCAACGGCTGCACTAAGAACAACGGTGTCGCCATAGCGAACCAGAACTGCACCATTTGCTTGTTTGGCTAATTGGCCCACTTCAACTTGTAGCGGACGCCCGCCCCAAGTCGTTTTGAATACTTGTTTTTCTGTCATAATCTGCTCCTTTTTTCTGAGCCAAGCAAGTCACTACTAAACAAATGAAAAAAGCGGATCGGTGACTCCGCTGCTTTCATTTGGTTAGTAGGAAGCTGCTCGCCGTGTCTCAGAGATTCATTTTTTTGTCGCAGGTTTGATTCACCAGTCAAATCCCGCTAATTGGTTTTGTTAAAAAGATGGACAACGATGGGTTGTCATCACGATCATCTGCTCGTCTCCGCTTTCGCTTCGCCCACAGTTCTAAGTGTTGCTAAGAAGAACTTGCATGTCTTGCTAGAGCAAGGCCATCGCAGTGATTCCGCCGGGTCACTACGCTCCTGATTAGTCGCCTAGTACTATTCATCATCTGCTCTGCCTTGCTAGAGCAAGGCAATCGCAGTGATTCATAGCAAAAAAGTGAGATTCGGGTTGAACCTCACTTTTCTTTGTTTGATTAACGACGTAATCCTAAAGCTTGGATCAATTCGCGGTAACGTTGTACGTCTTTTTGACGTAGGTATGCTAATAAGTTACGACGGTGACCAACTTTTTTCATTAGGCCACGGTATGAATGGTGGTCTTTTTTGTGCATACGTGCATGTTCGTTCAAATGGTTGATTTCTTCTGTAAGAACAGCGATTTGAACTTCTGGAGAACCAGTATCTCCTTCATGACGTGCAAATTTGTTGATGATTTCGTTTTTGCGTTCTTTTGTAATTGCCATGTTTTTCACCTCTTTTTCTTTTTTCACCTGCGACTGAGTAAAACGTTGGTGACTCGTTGAACCAAGTAACAGGTAGTGTGTATTCACACGTAATTACTTTACTTTATTCTACCTAAAAATGCAAGGTTCTTCGCCGAATCTTTTCACTTTAAAGTGAAAGTTCGCTTCTAAATTATGGTATACTGAATCTAAAATTTCTGATAAGTAGGTGTGACCTTATGAGCGTCCTTTCTCGTATTGAAAGTATCCAGAATGAATTATCCAATTCCGAGAAAAAACTTTTTGATTACATCAAAAAAAATCCTGAAAAAGTTCCGTCGATGACTGCTAGCCAATTGGCACAAGCGACTGGGATCAGTGCCCCTACCGTGGTTCGTTTTGCAAAAAAAACCGGCTTTTCCAGTTTGACCGACTTGAAGATCCAGCTCTCCGCAGAATCCGGCTTCCGACAATCCCACGACGAGATCATTGGCTATGCCGACCTTGCGTTGAACGAATCCTTTCAGGACATCACAGCAAAATTGAGTCACAATGCTCAAGTAACGATGCACGAGACAGCCGACCTCCTAGAAGAAGAGGAAATGCTGGCAGCAGCGGACTTATTGAAACATCGTGACCGGATTTTCGTGTGCGGGATTGGTGCGTCTTCTTTGATTGCGCAAGATATCCAACAAAAATGGTCTCGTTTAGGCAAAGTAGTCATTTTTGAAACCGACTATAATTTACTGTTGCCTCAATTAATTAAACATGAAAAAGAGAGTTTGCTCTGGGCGATCTCCAATAGTGGCCAGACCCCTGAGATTTTGCACATTGCTGAGTTCACGAAGAAAATGGGCATCCCTGTCCTCTCGTTGACTCGCTTTGGTAGCAACTCCCTTGCGAAGCTGGCGGATGTGCCTTTACAAGTTTCCCGACCGAAAGAAGCCAACATGCGCAGTGCGGCAACCAATTCGATCATTGCTCATCTTTTGGCCGTTGATGTGTTGTTCTATGTCTTTTTGAGCAAAAATGAACAACTGGCTCAAAATATCTATGAATCAAGAAAAGCGATTGCAGACTATCGCCACAAATATCTTTGACTGCTGATCCGCTTGTTAACCACAGAGATCGAAACGTAAGCATAAAATGAAGTCAAAACAATCAAAGAATGCTCCAGGAGGCAAATCGTCTCACTGGAGCATTCTTTGATTAGCGGCTAATCAGATCCATCCTCTAAATCGATGCTATTGTGTTTGGCCACTTGTGCCATCCAATGACTGGAAGCTTTAGGGGTTCGCTGATAATTAGTCAAATCTACTCGATAATACCCATAACGATTTTTATAGGCATTCAGCCAGCTCCAACAATCGACAAATGTCCACATATGATAGCCAAAACAGGAAGCTCCTGCTACGATGGCCCGCTGCAGTTCTTTGAGATGATCCGCTACAAATTCAACGCGGTAGGTATCATTGATCCTTCCATCCGGATCTGCGAAGCGTTCTTCTTGAGAAACCCCCATCCCATTTTCGGAGATATACCAAGGAATCCTGGCATAGCTGTTTTTTAGCCGCATGGCAATGTCATAGATACCTTGCGGAAAGATTTCCCAACCGCGATGGGGATTGATTTTTTTGTCTGGCCAATCATAGCCGCGAAAAAGATCCCGCGGTCCTGTGATAGGAGCGTTCGGCGCACTCGGAGCTTGGACTCGCAATGGCTGATAGTAGTTGCAGCCAATAAAATCTACCGTATTTTCCGCAAAAAGTTCGCGGTCTCCCTCCTCCGTTACAGGGGCCAGTCCTGACTCTTTCAGTAACGTGACTAATTTTTCTGGAAATCGTCCAAGGACTGTAGCGTCTAAAAAGCTGCGAATATAGAGTAAGTCTGCCCATTCGGCAGCTACCAGATCCGCGGCCTGCTGGCTCTTTGGATAGACAGGCGATAAATTTAAAATAATCGCGATTTCACCATTAGGAATCGCCAGTTCGCGAAACACAGCTACCGCTTTTGCATGGGCCAGCAGTGTGTGATAGCCTACTTGGATCGCCCGTTTAAAGTCATGAACTCTCGGCCAATGGGCATCCCCCATATATCCGCATTCAATATGCACTAAAGGTTCGTTGAATGTGGCCCATTTTTTGACAATATCGCCAAATTGCTCAAATGCGATGCGCGCATACGCGGCAAAATGATCCACCGATTCTCGGGCTTCCCAACCGCCTTTTTCCATCAACCACCAAGGCATATCAAAATGGAACAAATTGATAATAGGTTCGATTCCTTGATCGACCATTTCTTGAAAATAGGCCCGATAGAAAGTGACAGCTTTTGGATTGATGGTCTTTCCATCGGGAACTAATCGCGTCCAAGCAATCGATGTCCGGTAAGAGTTCAGATTCATGGCTTTCATCAGCGCCACATCTTCTCGAAAACGCCGATAGGTATCCGAAGTATCCGCTGGTCCTACGTGATCATAGAACTTGTCTGGCTCCAATTCGAACCATTTGTCCCAAGTGGAAGGGCTTTTGCCATCAATCGCCGCAGCGCCTTCCGTTTGGGGGGCAGAAGCCGCCGCTCCCCATAAAAATCCCTCTGGAAATGTTTGCATTGTTTTTCTCCTTTGTCAGTTTATTGCTGTTTCCATGGTTTCGTGAATACTTGTTTCTGATTGGCTGCCTCGACTTGGATCATAAAATCTGCTGGCAACTCATTTGGTGAAATGTTTAGACGCGCCAATGTCTCATAAGGAACCGTTATAGAGAACGCGCCGGTGGTTTTGGCTTTCAAAAAGACTTTTTGAAAGCCGCACAACACTTTGACCCGAGGCAAGACCCGCTGTGAATACTGGCGGAGATATACTTGTACCACTTCGGCTCCTGCTATCGCCGAAAGATTCTCGATCGTCCCTTCAACTTGGATGGCTTGCGAAGTATCGTGGATCTGAATTTCTTTAAGGGCAAAGTCTGCATAACTCAAGCCATACCCAAAGCCATAACGAGGCGTTCCTGAACAGTCTAAATAATCTTTCTGAAAAGCTGCTTCACGGTAATTGTAATAAACCGGCAGCTGTCCATTTTCATCGGGAATAGAAACTGCGAGTTTTCCACTGGGATTTGTTTCGCCAAAAAGAATCCGTGCTAGCGCACTTCCGCCAAATTGACCCGGATAGCCTGCAAAAAGCAACGCATCGAAAGCGTCACTGACCTCATTTAACAGATGAGGACGGCCAGCAATGACAATACCGATCAGGGGTTTCTGCAGTTTTTTCAGTTCATTAATCAATCGTTTCTGACAGGCTGGCAATGCCAAAGAAGCCAGATCGATATTTTCTCCACTGGTCATCTCTGACGATCCCTGCAAGGCAGCCCCATTGGTATCAAAATCCGTCGAAAAGTCGCGAATACTAGAGCCGCCGATCGTTAAAATGATCTGGTCCGCTGTAGCAGCCGCTGCTAACTGCGCTTCGGTTCCTTCTGTGATGCCACAGCCATCCGCTTGAATAAAAGTGGTTTCGGTATCAGTGATTTCCAGCAACCCCTCCCATAGATTGCGGCACTCAGATAGTTCTTTGAAGGGAGTATAATCTCCGAGCTGGTGGTAGCTATTGTTGCTATGCGGACCGATGACCGCAATGATTTGTTTTTGTTTCTTTAATGGTAAAACCTGGTCATTTTTCAACAAAACGATGGCCTCTTCTGCCAAGCGAGTTGCACTTTCTTGAAACTGCTTTTGCTCCGGAACGGACACTAGAGGCACCGGCTCGTCAAAAAGACCCATTTGCTCTTTCAGTTTCAGCACCCGGATCACTGACTGATCTAGGATTTCTTGTTTAATCAACCCTTGATCAACCGCCGATTCCAACTGAGGAAAAACATCGTCCCATAAACTAACATCCACCCCACTGTTCAAGGCCCGGGCAGTCGCTTCTGGTTTGTTCTTTAACCATTCCGCTATACGATCCAATGCACAGCCATCTGCCATCACCACCCCGGAAAAGCCGGCTTCCTCTCGTAAAATCTCTTGAAGTAAGCGAGGGTTTGTGTGACAAGGAATACCATCCCAATCGTTGTAAGCAGCCATGCAGCCTAGCGCCCCTGCCTGAATTCCCGCCAGCATGGCGGGTAAATGGATCTCCCGCAGTTCTTGCTCTCCGATGCTGACTGGTCCTGCATTATGGCCCCCCATGCTTGAACCCTGAGCTGCAAAATGCTTTAATACGGCCAGCACGCTTTGGGGATCTCGACTAAGTTTTTCTCCTTGCAGTCCTTTGACTGCAGCTTGTGTAAAACAACTGGCTAAATACGGATCTTCACTGAAACATTCTTCTGTGCGTCCCCACCTAGGATCTCGTACGATATCCAATGTAGAGATCAGTCCGACGTGCGCTCCTTTGGCTCGCAGCTCTTGTGCCACGAACGCCTGCACGCTCTGATAAAGATCAGGATTCCAGCTAGCTCCGGTACTGAAATTGACCGGCAGTGTGGTTGCTGCTAATCCCTGATGCCCATGAGGACACTCTTCGGTCAAAAAAGCTGGAATCCCTAGACGAGTATGTTCTTTCAAGTAGTCTTGGATCATCCGACTGACTTCCCGGGACTCTTCTATGGATAACCCTGTCTCTGAATTCTTGCCGGACCAAGGATCCGCCCGAAACACACCATAGATCCAGCCAATCGACCCAAAGCGAGTAACTTCCGACTTGAAATAGTCCGTCAAATAAAGCTTTCCTTCTTTTTTTTGATAAACTTGCCAACCGTACAAGCGCTGATTTAACTGGCCGATTTTTTCTTTTAAAGACATCTTTTTTACGATTTCTTCGATCATTGTACGCTCCTCTTCAAAATACTGGTTCAGTCAAAATAGACTTTGACTGTTTGGATTTCATAAGGATTGAAAGGAATGACTACTTGATCGCATGCACCTGCAATCACTAACTCTTGTTGTTCTTCTTCCAATAAATTCGTTAAAACGGCCCGTTTGATTTTTTTATCTGCCGTCAAGTGGCAGGTCGTCTTGCGATTGTGGTATTCATACAAACGCACCACGATGGCTTCATCTGCTTCCGCTTTCTTAACAGAATCGATCAACACGTTGGTGTGATCCACTTGTAAAAAGGATTGGTCTTGTTGCCCATCAAAATCCTCCAACACATAGGCCGGAACATTGAGAGCCAACGCTGCTGCCATCGTTTGTCCTTTCTTCCAGTCCCCTTCATGCACATAGAGAGAATAGGTGAAGGAATGAAGTCCTTGATCTGCTTCCGGGTAAGGATCAGTTGCCGACTTGATAAGAGAGAGGCCGATTTTTTGATAAGCTGTACTGAATCCGTATTTACAATCCGTCAGCACGCTGACGCCGTATCCATCTTCTGACAAGTCGACCCATTTTTGGCCGCAACTCTCAAAACGTGCCAAATCCCAAGTGGTATTTTTGTGAATGGCGCGTTTGACATTTCCAAATTGAATATCGAAGGTGGCTTCCAATGTATTGACGGCTATCGGCAGCTGCGCCTTCAATAACAGATGGTGCTGATGCCAATCGATGGTTGTTTCAAAATCGATCCGGCCGGTGCCATGATAGAAATGGATCAGCTGAATGATCGTTGATTGCTCAAATGTCCGTTTGATCCGGATCGTATCTCGAATCTCTCCTTGCTCGACATAAGCGGCTTCCGTCACATCCTTTACTGGATAGGCTTTGCGATCGTAGTAGATATCTATATCCCAAGCATCATAATCCATCGGTAAGTCTTCATAGGCAATCAATTGATTCAGCACTTCTTTTGCTGGTAAGACTTCTCGCTGGTGTCTTTTGTCAAAAAGAGAAGTTATTTCATAGGCCGCGTTAAAGGTCACGACAAAATCTTTTGTTTCCAGTTGACGAGGCAAAGGAAGACAGTTCTGCTTGATCGATTCCGAAGTAGTCGCCATAGTTAATGGCCGCACACCTAAACTAGGGACTTGGGGAACTTTGACCAGTAAATAGCCATCCTCAGTAGGCTGCGTCAGATAATCTTCTTGAATCGCCGGGCTATCAACTTTGATTACGGCATCCCGCGGGAAGCCTAATGGATTATAGACTACCCGATGCTTTGCATCACTGGCGGTTTCCCCTGTCACGAGGGACTGGATCAATTGCTCGCCTTCTTCAAAAAGAGCAGCGTATTCTGCGTCTGTCTGCTGGTATACTTCGGCAATCGAGCTTCCGGGTAAAATGTCGTGAAATTGGTTGAACAACAATTTTTTCCAGAGCTTTTCCAGCCGTTCTTGGGGATAGGCTTCCCTGCGATAGGCACTGTAAAGCTTCTCAATAGTTTGCAGCAAAAATTCGCCTTTGCGGTTGGCTTTCTTATTTTTACCAATGGAAGTCAACGTCCCTCGATGATACTCAAAATAGAGCTCCCCAAACCAGACCGGAGCTTCTGAATGAGCAAAAGCTGCAGCCAGTCGTTCAAAAAATCCACCGGCACGATCGCCAGTGATCACGGGCATTTGAGGGAGTGGTTTTGATAACCGCTGTTTTGTCTCCAGCATTTCTCTCGTAGGTCCGCCGCCACCATCTCCATAACCATAGGCAATCAAGATCTCATCATGCAGGTCTTTTTGCTGATACCGTTCAAAGCTGCCTTTGACTGTATAAGGATCTAAAAGCCCATTGTACGTGGTGTAGTAGGGTCTTGGACTATAACCTTCACTGATCGTTGTAATGAAATGGGTCAAAACTCTGCTGCCATCAATTCCTTGCCAATAAAAAGAATCATAAGGAATCTGATTGAATTGATTCCAAGACAATTTGGTCGTCATGAAATAAGGCGTGTTGGTCTTTTGTAAAATCTGCGGCAATGCGGCGGAATAGCCAAAAACATCCGGCAGCCACAAAATCTGACTCTCCTGATCAAATTCCTCTTTGATAAAGCGTTTGCCGTATAAAATCTGCCTTACCAAGGACTCGCCGGAGGTCAAATTACAATCAGCTTCCACCCACATAGCCCCTTCAACTTCCCAACGTCCCGATTTGATTTTTTCTTTGATGGCTTGGTATAACTCAGGGTACTGTTCTTTGATCGCTTGATATAACTGAGGTTGACTTTGGAGAAAAGTGTACTCTGGGTATTCATCCATCAATTTTAAAACGGTCTGAAAACTGCGCTCTCCTTTTTCAACCGCTTGCTGTGCTGTCCAAAGCCATGCCAGATCGATATGGGTATGCCCGACTACCGTCACTTTCTGACGAATCTCTTGGCTATAACATGCTTGCAGGCATGCTTGTGCTTTGGCGAGACTTTCGTAGAAACGAGGCGTATAAGGGGCGCGAAAATCCAATGCATTGGCTGCTTGTGACAGACAGCTTTGATAGATTTGTTCTTCTCCGCCAAATTTTCTGATTGCTCGCCAGCTGTCAAAAATCGTCGAAAAATCAAACCAGACTTCTTCAACAATCCGATCGATGGCCAGTAGATTCACGTATAGCGGAAACTTTTTCTCTTCTCGTCCTGAAAAAATATCGATCTGTAAGTCGGTTCTTCCTGCTAGCTCAGAGGGATCCAAGCGCACTTCCCGATGATTGACATCGATTGCTTGAATGTATTTCCCGTTTAAGGACACTTTCATTTGCGGATTTGTTGTATTGTCCCACTCTGAAAGAGAAGAATAGACTTGCAAAGCCACCGCCACGTCTTCCCAGTCTGACGGCAGTTCAACGGTCCCTTTCATAGTGTAATAACAATTTTTTTCGCCAAAATACGTCCCCTGTACATAAGGTGCCCAGTTTTCTTGCTTTAGCTGCAAGTCAGTGACTGGCACCTGAGAGCGAATCCGGTAACTCTTTAATTGAAACAAAATCTTGCGAATACGTTCAAATTCAAATAACTGCACGTTGCGTCCTCTCCTTTATCCAATTTCTTAGGATGAAAAAAGCGGGTAGACAAGAAATTGTCCAAGCCCGCTTCTTTTATTGCTGTGACTCTAATTTTCTTTCCAACGATCGTATGCTGTTTGGTAAACGGAAACATAGTCATCGATCCCCATGGATTCGATTGTCGAAACATATTTGTCCCAATTGCTGATCGGTTCGACACCCGTAATGAATTTGGCTTCCATTTGTTCGACATATGTTGTCAAATCAGTGGCTGTAGCCGCAACTTTATCATTTTCTTCTACCGTCAAATAAAGTAATGGGAATGGCACTTCTGCAATATCATTCATTTTATCTGCGGTTTCTTGGGCTACCCAATCACTAAAGCGAGTATCTGGTTCTTCGTCTGCTGATTTCAAAATTTGGTATTCACCGGTAGTATCAATAACGATATTCGGTGTAGTCAACCCATAAGCTGGCGTGATCTTACCACGTTCGTCTTCCGTATTCTCGGTATCGATTCCTTCAGCATAGACCCGAACTTTTTTCCCATCCGCATTTTCTTTGTATTCCCAAAGAACGCCTTCTGGCCCTTGTTCAATATATTTGGTGCCTTCTTCCGAATAGAAATAGTCTACCCAACGCATTGAAGCTTCTGGTGATGGATTGACATTCGTGATCGCAAAGGTGCCCCGAGAAATCCGTGGACTGCCTGGAATCACTGCGTTTGGCGACCATTTTGACGTCAATGGTTGGAACATGGCATCATTCATCGCTTCAATTTCACTGCGACCTGTTGTAAAGAAGCTGAAGTAATCGGCGAACAAGCCCAATTGATCGTTTTGTCCTTTGGCTTTTTTCTGTTCATCGGATTGTCCATAAACTTCTGGATCCAACAATCCTTCGCTGTATAATTTATTCATGTACTCAAGGAATGCCTTGTAGTTTTCTGAAATCGGTGTGTAAGAAACCACATCGTCATCCACTTGAATCCCTCGGGTCCGTAGACCAAAGGCCGCCATCAGCCACACACGGGTCGAATTCATATCCACATCAGTCAAAGGAATTTCATCCGCTTTTCCATTGCCATTAGGATCTTCGTTTTTGAAGCGGGTCAACAAATCATACAGTTCATCCGTTGTTTTTGGCAGTTCTTTGACATTCAAATTATCCAACCACGTTCCGTTGTACCACATCGGCCCTTGCCACCAAATCGAAGTGGCATTTCTCGAAATCATCGGCAACGAATAAATATGGCCGTCGGGTGTGGTGATCGATTTTAAAATGGAAGGATCTTCTTGCGTCAATGCATAAAGATTAGGCATGATTTCCGGCGTAATGTACTCCTCCAATGGCAATAAGATTCCTTGTGAGCCATAGTCGATCTCCATCGAAGAAGTCAATGCATTCGATCCAGCGCCATAGACGATATCCGGCAGATCCCCCGAAGCGAAGGCTAAATTTAACTTGGTACTAAAATCAGCGGAAGGCGGTGTCGTATACGTCAGTTTAATACCGGTTTTTTCTTGATAATCCTGCAGCGTAGGCATATCTTCCCACTCTGCCATTCCTACCCCAGGAGCCATGATATTCAGTGTCAGGTCTTCGCCTTCTTTAACGATCGGAAACTGACTGTCGTGATTGATGGCCACACTGTCATTTTTTTCGGTTGCTTCTTTTTTAGACTCATTGCCACATGCACTAAGCAAAATCGCACTGCACAAAAGCATCCCCGTCATTCCTAAAATTCTCTTCATTCCCATCTTCTTCCTCCTCTATAGTTATCCTTTAATTGATCCTACCATCATGCCTTTAACGAAATATTTCTGCAAAAATGGATAGACAATAATGACCGGTAATGATGAAACGATCATGACTCCGTATTTGATGACCTCTGCCAGCTGTTGCTTACTGTAGAGCATGCTGGCCATTTCGGAAGTCACATTGCTGACCGTATTTGACGACATATCTTGTAAAATCAAAATCTCCCGTAGCACCATTTGTAAGGGATACATGGATTTATCTGATAAATAAATCAGCGCACTGAAGAAACTGTTCCAATGTCCCACACCATAAAAAAGTGCCATAACTGCGATGATTGGTGTCGATAACGGCAACACGATCTGCATGAATAAACGGAAATCCGAACAGCCATCCACGATCGCCGCTTCTTCCATTTCTCGAGGAATCGTTGTTTGGAAAAAGGTCCGCGTAACCACCACGTTATAGACAGAAACAGCGCCGGGGATGACCAAAGCCCAAACCGTATTCAGCATACCTAAGCTGCGAATCAGTAAATAGCTTGGAATCAAGCCGCCTGAGAGAAACATCGTTACCAACATGAAATTGGTGAAGGCTCTTCTGCCATAAAAATCATCTCTGGAAAGTGCATAGGCACATGGCAGTGTCACCAATAAGTTGATTGATGTGCCTAAAACCGTATAATAAATCGTATTTAAATAGCCTCGCCAAATACTGTTGTTTCCCAATAGTGTGCGGTATCCTTCAAAGGTGACCCCTTTAGGAAATAGCCACATTTCCCCCGAATTGACCAAATGCGGGTTCGAAATCGACGCACTGACGATATAAATCAATGGGTAGAGAACGATCAGCAGCGCCAAGGCTAAAAAGAAGTAGACAAAGAGCAAGAAGAATCGATCTGCTCGGGAATCTTTGATAAATGAAGTTGTTTTCATATTTGCACCGCCTTTCTATAAGAGACTGGAATCGCTCAACCGTTTGGCAATCCCATTGACCAAAATCAGGAGAATCGAATTGATCAGTGAATTGAATAAACCAACCGCAGCTGCGAAACTGTACTGTGCATCTAAAAGACCTTGTTGATAAACAAATGTCGCAATGACATTCGATGATTCCATATTCAATGGATTTTGCATCAAAATAATTTTTTCAAATCCCACTGACATTAAACTCCCAAAACTCATGATCAACAAAATCACCATCGTCGGCATGATCGTCGGGAGATTGATATACCAAACCCGTTGCAGCCGAGAAGCGCCATCGATAGTGGCAGCCTCATGTAATTGCGTATCCACCCCCGACAACGCAGCGAGGTAGATGACCGAACCCCAGCCAGTGCCTTGCCAGACCCCTGATAACACATAGATCGTTTTAAACCAACGAGGATCCGTCATGAAATTGATTCTGCCGACACCGATCAAATCGAGGAAGTGATTGATGATCCCGGTAGAAGGTGAAAGAAAGGCAATGACCATTCCCACCATGACCACTACCGCAATAAAGTTCGGTGCATAAGTCACAGTTTGAGTAATTTTTTTGAAAGGACCATCTTTGATCTCATTTAATGCCAACGCAAGAATGATCGGTAGCGGAAATCCAACGATCAAAGAGTACAAACTGATACCCAATGTATTTTTCATTAGATCCCAGAAGTAATAAGAATCAAAAAAGCGTTGAAAATGCTTGAACCCTACCCAGGGACTATCTAATATTCCCAAAGAAGGCATATAGTCTTTGAAGGCGATGATCACCCCATACATCGGACCATAAGAAAAAATCAAGATGATCAAAAAGGCAGGCAGGACAAACAAATACAATTGCCGGCTCTTTTTTATTTTCGTTTTCACTTCTTTGATTTTACTTTTTTGCGTGGATACAGGCTCTCTGATCGTTGTTGTTTCCATTCATACTCCTCCTTGTGTCTTTGGTTTCTATCCTTAATATGAAATGAATTCGCTTTCAAAGCAATGTGTAATTTTTCTTCAATGTGTAGAAACGCGAATGCCCACTGCACCAAGCGGTGGCTGCTGCACTTCCGATGCAGCGATGTAGGCATTTTCTCCAGCACCATAAACTGTCAGTGGCTGCCCTGTTGCCAAATCTGTGATCAGCGCTTTTTCAGCTGCGTGAATCTCCTTCAGGAAGATTTTGGATTTGGTATGCGCTGTGATGTTGCGAAAGGCATAATGCGTTTTTTGATCTTTACTATAGGTCAGACGCCAATCTTCTTCCCATGCTTCTGGTCTAGCTCGGGTTTCGTAAATGCCTTCGCCATATCGTTCCAGCCAACTGCCTAACTCAAGTAGACGCTGGGTCTCTTCTTTCGTGAAGGTGCCTTCTGGTGTTGGTCCCACACCTAAAATCAAGTTACCGCCTTTGCTGACTACATCGATCAATGTCTCGATCAACTCTTGAGTGCTCTTAAAGGTGTCATGAGGAACATAACCCCAGTCGTTGCCGATAGGAATATTGCTCTCCCAAACTTTTGTCGGGATTTCATCCAGAGCAGGAATCTTGCGTTCAGGGGTCACATAATTCTCATGTCTGCCCCCCATCATACGATCGACAATGATCAATTCCGGTTGGTTGCTCCGAGCAATCTCTGCTAAACGATCCATCTGTAAATCTTCTTTTCCTTGTCCACACCAGCCAGCATCCAACCATAAGAAATCTACTTTTCCGTAATTGTGGGTGATCTCATGGATTTGTCGATGAACAAAGTCCACATACCGCGCCCAGATTTCCGGTTTTTCTGATGGATCATAACTGGCGTTCCGTCCTTTGACAGTCTCATCATCCAGCCAATAAAATGGCGAGTACCAATCTGCCTTCGAGTAATAGGCGCCAGTAGCGATACCCGCTTGCTGAAAAGAAGCAAAGACTTCTTTTAGAATATCCCCCTTGAAGGGACTCAGCTTGCCTCCGACTTTAAATTCGGTTTCCATTGTATTGAACAGATTGAAGCCATCATGATGTTTTGTCGTGAACAAGCAATACTTAAAGCCCGCTTTTTTGCAGATTTCAGCCCATTGATCAGTATCTAATTCTCTAGGCGCAAACGCTTGGATCAGCTGCCAATAATCCAGACGCAATGTGTCAATATCTTCTCGATAGGCTTTATTTTCCCTTGCCCATTCATCTTTTTCTGATAGTTGCCACGATTCAACAATACCTGCTTGCGCATACAAGCCATAATGGAAGATCACCCCAAGTTTTAAATCTTGGAACCACTCTAAACGCTTGGCCAGCATCTCTGACTCTGGGTACCAACGATCATCAAAATTACTGTTTTTCGCAGACTCAATATCCCCACGAATTGTTGTCAATTTATCCAACCCCTTTCGCCACTAATCTAACGAGAAAATAAAGCGCTATCAATATGTAGTTTCAACGACTATGTCAAACAGTGTTTTCTTATGCAAGAAAACCGTGTTTCTATAAAATAGGTAAGCCCTTCTCTTTGAAAGGATTACGCCAAAGAGGTGTGGTCTAATTTTCTATGAAAAGCCATCCTTTCTTGGCTATAAGATCCGGAGAACTAACGCTCCTCGCTGTGATCGACTTTTTTGTGTTGAGTGCTACTGCTAAAGTGAAATTGCTCCTGCGGGGCTGCGCTCCTCGTCGTAGGCTTTCATTTCTTATAAATTCCTTGCTCCTGTGGGGCTTCGCTCCTCGTCGCAATCTTCCGTTTCTTACAGATTTACTTGCTCCTGCGGGGCTGTCGCTCCTCGTCGCAGTCTTTCAATTCTTACAGATTCCTTGCTCCTGCGGGGCTATCGCTCCTCGTCGTAGGCCTTCATTTCTTATAAATTCCTTGCTCCTGTGGGGCTTCGCTCCTCGTCGCAATCTTCCGTTTCTTACAGATTTACTTGCTCCTATGTTGAGTGCTACTG